>DUUU01000374.1 GCA_012841485.1 Armatimonadota bacterium | reverse complement strand
TGGACCCTTGTGGAGGGTAGCCGCTAGGAACGGGAACAGCTAGCGGCCTTTTTTTTGTACACCCCCCGATGGATCTCGCTCGCGGAGGAAGCGCGCCACGGCGCGAATGTCGGTGGTGACGCTGCACCGCGGCAGCGAGCTGAGAAACGCCCTTCCGTAGGCCTTGCGCACCAGACGGCTGTCCAGAATACAGACAATCCCCGTATCAGTACGGGTGCGCACCAGTCTTCCGAACCCCTGCTTGAGGCGGATCTGCGCCTGCGGCAACACGTAGTCGTTGAACCAGTCGCCGCCGGCATCCTTGATCGCCTGCACCCGTGCCCGGTGGACCGGGTGATCCGGGACGGCAAAGGGGAGCCGATCCATGATCACGCAGGAGAGCGCATCCCCGGGCACGTCCACGCCTTCCCAGAAGCTCTGCACGCCGAAAAGGCACGCATTCGGAGTGCTCCGGAACTCCTGGAGAAGGTGCGCGTTGGAGGCCTCGCCCTGGCGCAGGCAGGGGAAGGTCACCGCGGGGGCAACCACAGCATACGCGCGCTCCAGGGCGCGGTAGGAGGTGAACAACACGAAGGCACGGCCCTGGGTCAGTTCCAGGATGCGCAGGATCTCGCCCGCCACGGCGCTCTGATAGCTCTCGCCCTCGGTCGGGGGATCGAGATGCGCCGCGATGTAGAGACATGCCTGGCGGCGGTAGTCGAAGGGCGAGCCGACAATGACCTCCCGGGCTGGGGGGAGGCCCAGGCACCGGCGCAGATAGCCGAACGAGCCTCCGGTCGCCAAAGTCGCCGAGGTGAGGACGGCGGTATCGACGTTCTCCCAGAGCGCCGTGCGCAGGATCTCGGAAACCCGGATCGGAGTCCGATGCAACACCCACTGCGTCCGCCGGCTATCTTGCAGCCGCTCGACCCAGGAGAAGTAGTTGCATGCCGGATCCTCCGCAGCGCGGGCCGACTTCCCATCGTCCGAGGGCGCGGCACGCTCCGGGCCAAAGCAGATGGCGAGGAGGTCACCGCGGAGCCGGTCGGCCGTCGCCGCGTAGCTCTCCACCTTGGCGCGCGCCATCTCATCAGGCAGATCGCGAGCGGCGCCCGCGAGGTGGTCGCGCACCGTCTCCAATCGCGCTCCCAGTTCGCTCGCGGCGGCATCCAGCGCGTCCAGGCCGCACTCCGCCGCCGCTTCCTCGAGGAAAAGCTCCGAACGACTGGTGCTTGATAGGAGGTCGAACAGCTCCCGGTTCGCGTCATCCAGGCGTTGGAGCAAGCCGCCATCGAGAGAGGCGTGGCGCACGCGGCGCAGGCGCGAGAGAAGCGAATGGACGCGGTAGCTGCTGAACTCCACGCCATAGGCGCGGCTGGCCACCTCCTCCAGATGGTGCGCCTCGTCGAAGATGACCGCGGTGTAATCCGGCAGCGGCGAGAGTTGCGGATCGATCCCTCTCAGGGCGAGGTCGCTGAAAAAGAGGGCGTGGTTGACCACAACGACATCGGCCGCCGCGGCATCATGGCGCGCGCGATAGAGGAAGCAGCGCTCGAAGTAGGGACACTCGTGGCGCCGGCACGACTCGGCGGTGGCGCACACCTCGCCCCACCCGGTGGGGCTGAAATCGAGCTCGCCCACATCGCCGGTCGCCGTCTCGACCGCCCACAGCCGCAGGCGCTGCCACTCCTCGTGCTCCAGCAGATCCAGGCGGGCGACACCATCCATATTCTGCAAGCAGAGGTAGTTGCCCATCCCCTTGAGCAACGCGACCCGGAAGGAGCGATCCGGCAGCGCGTCGCGTAACAGGGGAACGTCTTTCTCCAATAACTGCTCCTGGAGGTTGATAGTGTGCGTGGAGAGAACGACTTTGCGGCCGTGGCGCAGGTAGAGCAACGCCGGCACCAGATAGGCGAACGTCTTGCCCACTCCGGTGCCCGCCTCGGCGAGCACGTGCGAGCCCTCCGCGAGTGATGCCGCGATGGCTTCTGCCATCTCAAGCTGCTCGCGCCGGAACTCGAAGCCGCGGATTCGCTCCGCGAGCGTCCCCCGAGGGCCGAGAAGATCCTTCACGCTGCTAAGTGCCATGGAATCCCGATGGGGCGGGCCGCGGATCGCCGACAGGATCCCCCAAAATGCCCCGGTTCGCCGAAACCGGCAAACTATCGTTTGACACGGTTGCCCTCTCTGTGGTAATATACTGTTATAGTGCAGGACAGTGGAGGTTGTTGAATGCCAAAAAAGAAGCGAGGACGGCAAGACTGCTTCGGCCGCAAGAACATCATGACCCTGACCTGCTACACCCTATGTCAGTCCGGCCGGTGCAGTGAGGAGGACCAATCCGCCTGCGATACCGCGACCGAACGACGCTTGCGTGAGTTTGGATTGCTGCCTGCCGAGGCAGATCCGGTAGGATCCTGACGAGATGGGGGGCGGGGCTACCCGCTCCCATCTCCCTCGTCTCCACTCGATTTCCCTTCCGATGCTTTAGTCCCCTCCCTCGCCCAGCGACACCGCATCGCCGTCGTGCCGAGATGACACAAACGGTGTTCGCACCACCAGGCTGGATTATACCAATCAGCCGCTCCGGGTGTCAACAGTGGAGGCGAAGCGGCCGAGACTCGGGCATAGGACATCGGCTCTGCGCACGGAGGCTTCCGGCTCCAATGCCCGGATCTCTCCACTCTCTTCTCCCATCGCCCCGCAGGCCGCCCTGTCCCGGCCCCTTCGGGGTGCCAGATATTTCCTGTCCGCGAGACCCAGGGTCAGGAGACCCTGGGCTGTGTTGTTGGACGCCTTCGGCGTCCTTCGAGAGCGCCACGCGGTCGCCAACAGCGCGAGGCTCATGCGAACGTTCTGCAGGAACGAACCTTGGTGTTCGCCCTGTTTCCGGTTCCCGTCGCTCGCGGTCCGGTGGCGGTGGCCGGGAGGGGGGCCCCGAAGGGGCTTTGCCGGAAAGCAGCGCAGCTTCAGACCCGCGCCTATGCGGGCCGCCAGGGCCGCACTTCCCTATCCGCGGCCGTCTCCTTCATCCGTGGTATCGCCGGCGCAGCGAGGACAGGCACGCGCGCCGGCGTGCCGCCGTCTGGCATCACGTGCCTGTCCCCTCTCCGTTTCGGGCCCGGATCTGGCGGCGTGGCCCCGCTACCTCGCGTCGTCCGGGGGACGTTCGGCCAATCGGAGCATCACGCGGATGCGCTCGCCATCGCGAAGCACGGTGAGCGTCATCGAATCGTTCACCCGCTTGCTGCGGATCACGCGGCGCAGGTCGCCCAGATTACGCACGACAGCGCCGTTTGCGTTGACCACGATATCGCGCTCCCGTAGCCCGGCTCGGCTGGCCGGGCTATCGCTGAAGACCCTCCGAATCAGGACGCCCTCGGTGATCGGGAGATCGAAGCGCCGGGCAATCTCCCGGTCGATATCGACCGGCGTGATCCCAAGCCAGGTGCGCACCACGCGGCCGTAACGCTGCACATCGCTGATAAAGTCCCGGGCGGTAGTGGCAGGAATCGCAAAGCCAAGCCCGCCGGCACCGACGGGCCCGCGCACGACGAGCGTGTTGATCCCGATCACGCGGCCCTGGATGTCCACCAATGGCCCGCCCGAGTTCCCCGGGTTGATCGCGGCATCCGTCTGAATCAGGTTGTCCAGCTCCGCCCGCCGGTCAGGCAGGTGGCGGTTGATGGCGCTGACCACGCCCACGGTGACGGTGCGCTCGAAGCCAAGCGGGTTGCCGATGGCGATTGCCGTTTGCGCAACGCGCAGTTGATCAGAGTCCCCCAGGGTGGCGGTGGGCAAGCCCTTCGCATCCACCTTCACCAGGGCGAGTTCCGAGATGGGGTCGGTGTTGACCACGGTAGCGGGCAGCTCGCGCCCATCGGCAAGCGCAACCACAAGCTCACGCGCGCCCGCGACGACATGGTTGTTGGTCAGGATGAGACCGCCCGCGTCCACGATCACGCCCGAGCCAAGCCCCTCGCGCTCGCCGTTTTGCATGCGGATGACGCCCACCACCGTGGGCGAAACCGCGCGCGCGACGGCGATGATCGCCTCCTGGCCGTGAGACGCAGAGGGCTCGGCATGAACTCGCGGTGGGCCGCTCGGCGTCGCGAACCGGCCGGCCAGAAAGGCAAGCGCGAGCGCGGCTGCAAATGCCGGCAGGCGCCAGCACCTGGCGACGTGCCTCATGGTGTGCTCCCTCCCTGCGGGGTTGTACCTCCGCGTAAGCTCATTCCCCCTTGTCAGGCCAGGGAAACCTCCCTCAGCCAGAGGCAGCAAACATCCGGGCGCCTTTGACAGCAGCGGGGGCCTATGCTATGGTTGAGGCGCGAGACTTCCCGCGACCCGTTGAAGAGATGATGAGTGCTGCCATATCCGCCGTCACCCTGCCCGCATCCGTGCGGCACACCCCCCGTGTGCATGCTGCCTGTCGCACCGACGAGTACCTCTATCACCAGCTCATCCCTTATATCGGCAACAAGCGAAAGCTGCTCCCCCTCCTCGGGGAGGCGCTCAAGCGCGCCGGCATTGGCGAGGGCACCTTCCTCGACCTCTTCGCCGGCAGTGGCGTGGTCTCTCGCCTTGCCAAGCGGCTTGGCTACCGCGTTCTCTCCAACGACTGGGAGCCGTATGCCTACGTGATCAACGTCGCCTACGTGGAGTGCAACCACCCACCGCTGTTCAGGCGGTGGGGCGGTGCGAACGCCCTCTTCCAACACCTGAACGCCCTGCCGCCAGTGGATGGCTATATCGCCACGCACTACTGCCCCGAGGATGATGAGCGGCCCGATCCAGACCGCGAGCGCCTCTTCTTCACCCGGCGCAACGGCCGCCGGATCGATGCCATGCGCGAGCAGGTGGCTGCCTGGGAGAGAGAGGGCCTCCTGGACGAGCACGAACGCGCCTTTCTCCTGGCTCCTTTTGTCTACGCCGCGAGCTACGTGAGCAACACCAGTGGCCTCTTCAAAGGCTTTCACCGGGGATGGGGCGGCGCCACGCGCACCGCGCTCTACCGCATCCTCAGTGATATCCGCCTCTCCCCTCCCCTCACGCTCGATAACGGCGAGGAAAACCTGGTCTTCCGCGAAGACGCCGGTCGTCTAGCAGAGCACCTCCGGGCCGATATCGCCTATCTCGACCCGCCTTACAACCAGCACCCCTATGGGAGCAACTACCACCTGCTGAACACCCTGGTGCTGTGGGACAAGCCCGCAGTCAGTCCGAGGATTGATGAGGGCATCGGGGGCAAATCGGCCATCCGGACGGACTGGCGCACCGAGCGCCGGTCTGCCTTCAACTACCGCCATCAGGCGGCCGATGCCCTCGCCACCCTCGTCTCGCGCCTGTGCGTCCGGCGCATCCTGATGAGCTATAGCACCGAGGGGCTTCTCCCTGTGGAGCAGGTGATGGAGATCCTCGGCTCCCGTGGTCCGCTCCAGGTTCTCTGCCAGCCCTACAAGCGGTATCGCGTGAGCTCCCAGCGCTACTCGCCCCGACCGACCACAATCGAGTACGTGGTGGTCGTGGATTGCGAGCGCCGGAACGGCGGCGTAAGCGCCCGCGAGGCCGCGGAGCAGGTCCGCGCGCTGGCAGCGGAGGCCGCGTGAAGGAGACGCCGGCGCAAAGGCCAATAGGGGGATGAGCTTCCGGTCAGAAGACTCCACTCGCTCTGAAGGGATACGCCTGATGGCAACCTATCGTTCGCTTTTCCTAGGGTGCGGCGCGCGCGCCCAGTGGCACGCGCCTGCCTACCGCGAGTTGCGCAACATGGAACTCGCGGGCGTGTGCGACCTCGACGCCGAACGCCGCGAGGCGTTTTGCCAGAAGTACGGCGTGCCGGCCGCGTATGACGACTATGAGACGGCGCTCTCCGACCTGCGCCCTGATATCGTCCACGTCATCACCTGCCCGGGGAGGCGCGTCTGGGAGATCGAGACCGCGGCGCGCGCCGGCGTGAGGACGGTGATCGTCGAGAAGCCGCTGGCGATCAAGCCCTCGGAGATCGAAGAGCTGAGCCGGATCCGCGCGCAGTATGACATGGAGATCATCACCAACTGCCAACGCCGCTACTACCCGCAGTTTCGCGACGGCACGATCCGCGACATCGTGCAGAACCGAATCGGTGACCTCTACTTCGTACGCGCCAGTACCCGCGGGAACACCATGGGCATGGGCCCGCACACGATGGACCTGCTCCTCTTCTTCCTGGGCGAGGTAGAACCCGAGGCGGTGTGGGCCATGGCGCACACGATCAACGAGGAGGGCTATCAGGCCACCCATCTGGCCCCGGAAAGCATTCTTGCCGAGTACTGGTTCCCGAACAACGTCCGGGTGATCTTCGACTGCGACCCAGAGGCGTTGGGCACCCCGGGAGAGGACTCCTTCTGGATGCACCTCCATTTCGACTTCCTGGGAAGCAAGGGCCGGCTCTACCTCACCCAAAACAAGGGCTACTGGTATCAGAGCGAGGGAATGGCGGAGCCGGTGCATGGCGAGAGCAGCTTCAGCAAACAGGAGCCGGCCGGCCAGCGCGATTTCATCCAGGCCGTCGGCGATTGGCTGGAGCATGGCACGCCACACCTCAACCGCTTCGAGCTGCACCAGCGCAGCGTGCGCGCCCTACTCGCCGCGCAGAAGTCGGTCTATGAGGGGAAGAGGCTCTCTCTCCCGACAGAGTTCACCGATGCCGAGTGGAGCGCGCTCCGCGAGCGCCTCCGGGGAACATAGGGCGGATCACGATTCGCCTTGTCGTGGTGCCCGCGAGCCGGGCCGGCGCATGTAGGATAGCCCATCCGTGCCCGTCGCCGTCAACCGCGGTCTCGCATCCGTCCGGGGCCTGACAGGCACTCGTCGGGATGGGCATCTTGTGGTAGAATAGGGCCATGTTCCGGCCAACCAGATTCCAGGCGCGATACGGGGCGACGTGCGACGGGCATCCACTCGACCACACCCCGCCTTGGCCTAGTGCGCGGCTGAATGGGCGCAACCTCTTGCGCCCTTAGTCGCGCGTCTTGATAGCCGCCCATTCAGCTGGCCACCCCGCATAGAAACATGTCGATTGATGAAGCAATACGAACGAAATCTGTATGTTCTTAGCCTGGCTATCTTTCTTGCATCTATCAGCTGGTTTCAGATCATGCCCTTCCTCCCGCTCTTTCTGGAGGAGATGGGCGTCAAGGAAAACATCCTGCAGTGGTCCGGGATCATCTTCGCCATCCAGTCACTGGCAAGCATCGTCGCGCTTCCCTATTGGGGGAAGCTAGGCGACCGCTATGGGCGGAAGGCGATGACGTTGCGCGCTGGCTTTTGCCTGGCCGGCATCTACTTCGGCATGAGCGTCTGCCGCACTCCCTACGAGTTGGCCTTCCTCCGCTTCCTCAATGGCGCGCTCACCGGGTTCATCCCCGGCGCCATGGCGCTCATCGCCACGGGCACCCCCCAGGAGGAAGGGCCCAGAGCCGTCGCTATCGCCCAGACCGCGGGCGCCGCGGGTCAGATCGTGGGGCCGGGCATCGGTGGCTTCATGGCCAGTCTCTTTGGCTACCGGGGCTCGATGGGGGTATCGGGGTCCGCCGTCCTCTTCTCCACGCTCCTGGTGTTGGTGATGGTCCGTGAAGGCCCCCGCGAGGTATCCGAGGAGAAGACCAGCCTCCTCGATGACTTCCGCCTGATGTTCCAATCGCCCGTGCTGGCGTCCGTCATGCTCGTGGTGCTCGTCAACGGCTTCTTCATGTCCGCGATCAACCCGGTGCTGGCGCTTCACCTCCGCGACATTGGCCGGGACGCGCCCGCGTGGCTCACCGGATGCATCTTCTCGTTGCCTGCCACGGCGTTCGTCCTTTCCGCGCAACGCTGGACCCGCTATGGCGACCGGGCCGGCTATGACCGTGCCATCCTCACCGGGCTTGCCGGCGCCGCGCTCTGCGGCATCAGCCTGTCGCTCGTGCGGGGGATCTGGCCTTTCGCCATCCTCTTCTTCGCTCTAGGCGTGTGCGTGGCATCGATCGCGCCCTCGGCAGGGGCGATCATCTGCCTGCGCGTGCCGGAGCACTTCCGTGGCCGCGCCTATGGCATGCAGCAATCGGCCGTCATGCTCGGGGCCCTGATCGCTCCCGTCACGGCCACCCAGATCGCCGCGTGCCTGGGCATCCCCTCGGTCTTCGCCATCAATGCCCTGCTCTATCTCGCAGGCATTGCCGCGTTCCGCACCCTCATCCGGCGGTGGTAACGGGCGCGGCACCTCGGCGCGAGCATTGACGCGTGCTGTCGAGCTAGGGTATCATTGGTTAACGCAAGAGAGCGGGAGGCGCACAGATGCCCACCTACCACTACCGCGCCAAAGATCGGGCGGGGAAAACAGTGACCGGCAGCCTTACTGCGGAGGACAAGCATGCCACCGCCAGGATTCTCCGCGACAAGGGCCTCTGGCCGATGGAGATCGAGCTATCCGGTGACTCGTCTCCCGTCCGGACCAAGCGAACCGGTGCCGCGACCGCCACGCAAGGCCACCCCACGACGGCGACCCGCACGCGCGCATGGAGCGCGCCCGGCGTGCCCTTGAAGGATCTTGCCGTCTACTTCCGTCAACTCGCCGGCGCGGTCCACTCCGGAATGCCCCTATCTCGGTGTATGGAGATCATGCGCGATCAGAGCGGAGGCACGCTGAAGAAGGTCTCCGCCGAGGCAGCCGATGCGGTCCATCATGGCCACCCCCTCTCGGTCACCTTCGCCCGCCACCCGCGCCTCTTCTCCCCACTCATCCTGGCGACGCTGCGCGCCGGGGAGGTGGGAGGGCGGTTGGACGACGCGCTCAACCGCATCGCGGAGATGCTTGAGCGCCAATACGAGCTAAACCAGAAGATCAAGCAGCAAACCTTCTTGCCGAAGCTGACCCTGGGGATGGCGGTGCTCATCTGCGTCATCGTCAAGGTCGTCATCGGCTCGATTGCACCGGAAGGCGCGCGAGTTGGCCAGGGCTTCGGCAATGTGATCGTTCCCGCGGTCGGCGCCCTCGCTGCCCTCTACTTCCTTGGCGTGGTGATCGCCCGCCTTGGCACACGCTCACGCCTCCTCGACCAGGTGAAGCTCGCCTTCCCGCTCCTCGGCAAGGTCGTCCGCGGGATGGCGATGGCACGCTTCTCGCGCGGGCTGGCCAGCCTCTACCGCGCCGGCGTCTCCTTGCCCGAGGCGCTCGAAACCGCCGCCCAGGCTTCGGGAAATCAGGTCTTCGCGGAGCAGATCCAGGCCGCCATTCCCGCGGTCCAGCGCGGCAGGCGCCTGGTAGAAGCACTCACGCCACTCGGGATTCTACCGCCGATGGCGCTCAATATGGTGCGCACCGGCGAGGAGACCGGGAATCTCGACGAGATGCTCGATAAGGTGGCGGAGTACGCCGAGGCCGAAGCAGAAACCGCGACGCGCAGTCTGGCCACGGCGGTCGGGCCGCTCCTCATCCTTTTCATGGGCGTGCTCATCGGCATGGAAGTGATCAGCTTCGCCCTGAGCTATGCCGGGGCGCTCGGAGCCATTTAGGCCGCAGCACAGGGCGGGCTACGGCTTGATCGCCGTCACGGCACCATCGAGGCCGGCGGTGTAGACCACTCCATCCGCCATCGCGGCGCCACCGGGGAGGTAGCATCCCGCCGATACCTGATACTGCCACAGCAGGCGCCCATCCTCCGGCGAAACGGCGCTCACCACGCCCCGATCGGAGGCCGCGATGACAGTACCTCCCGCCTCGATAGGAGGCGCCGGGAGAGCGCCCAAACGAATGTCGCAGCTCCACACCTCGGTGCCGTCCAGATCCAACCGCGCCAAGCCCTGCCGCAAGCCCGGCCGGCGGATGAAGACGCCCCGACCATCGGCGGCGGGGGCTACGGCGGCGCAGCGATCCACCACTCCGACGCGCTCGCCCGTCGCCGCATCTAGAATCGTGAGCTTGTAGTTGCGGTCGGCGGCAAAGATGCGCCCGCCGGCCACAACGGGCGAGCAATCAGCCGGGCTGTAGTAGCGCGGCGCCGTCCGCTCCGTACCTGCGGCGCGCGCCTTCCACCGCGGGGCGCCGTCGCTCGCCGAGAGCGCGTGAACGAAAGTATCCCAGGCACTCAGGAGAATCGTATCGCCAACGGCGCATGCCGCCGTCTCGATGGCATAGCCCGCCGTGGGCACGCGCCACCGTGGCTCACCTGTCGCCTGCGCCACGCAATGGACCGCGCCATCGATCGACCCGATCACCACGGCATCCCCCATCAGGGCCGGCGGCGCCGAGAGCGGCGCACCCGCCTGATAGCGCCACCGTTCCGTGCCTCCCAGTTCGACCGCGAAGAGGGTGCCATCGGTGGAAGCAACGTACACGGCTCCGTTGCCTACGGTGGGCCCTCCCAGCACCTCGCCGCCCACGCAGAAGCGCCACACCTCACGCCCTTGCTCCGCGTCCAGCGCGACCAGCCAGCCATCCTGCGTTCCAACATAGAGTCGGCCCCCACTCGCGGCCACTCTCCCGCGCACGGAGGCGCCCAGATTCACGCGCCATTGCGCGCGGGGTCCCCCAGGGCGCTCCACCAGAATCTCTCGGGCAGCATAGACCTGCCGGTCGTCCACCTGAAACCGTGCGCGCAACACGTGGACACCCGGCGTGGCCTGAGCCAGATCCAGGCTCGCTTCACAGAGCCGCCCGCCCTGCGGGCCGGCCTTCTCGGCGGACGGCGCCAGCGCGACGGCCGGTTCTGCATCGAGGGAGACCTCGCCGGCCACCCCCTCCCGATCCGGGAACGAAAGGAGAACGCGCACCGAGCCTCCCGAAACCCGGGCGCCTTCCCCCGGCGATACGAAGCGCGCCTCCGGGAGTGGATCCGGGGGTGCCAGCGGCTTCTCCAGGAGAGGTACCGTCGCCTCGGCCTCGGCAGCGCGCCGGTACGCCACGCGCAAGACGCCATCCTGGACGGTCACCACGTTGTAGCCGGCGTTGCCGCCCGACATCGGCTTCGCATTCTTATCGAAGGTGGATCCCCCCATGACGGCGTCGTAGCCGCCAAACCGCATATGTCGGAAGCCGTGGCCATGACCCACCAGGATGAGCGCCACGTGATGCGGCCGCAAGACCTCGAGAAGGCGCTCGTAGTCGCGCGGGCTCGCCCACTCGGTCCCCTGCAGGGGATGGTGGAAGAAGAGGAAGAGGGGCGTGCCAGGCTTCACCTCTTCCAGATCTCTGCGCAGCCACGCGAGCTCCTCCACGCCGAACCCGGGCCGGGGGTCCTGCCTTCCCGCGCTATCGAGGGCGATGAAGTGGCAGCCCGCGTGATCAAAGGAGTAGGGCAGGCCTCCATGCAGGGCACGCATCGCCGGGCGCAGCAGCCACCAGGTGTTGTCGTGGTTGCCAGGCACGTGGTAGACGGGATACCGGGCGCCCTCCCACCACGAGCGGTAGGTCTCCCAGGCGTCCGCGCCACCAAACTCGGTCACATCGCCCGTGACCACGGCGAACGAGGGCGGTGGGGCGGTCACGCCATAGGGCGCCAGGCGGATCGGCCCAGCATCGCGCGCCTGGGCGATGGTCTCGCGACTGGCAGCCATCGGCGCGTGAACATCGCTCAGGTGGAGGAAGGAGAATCCCTCGGCGCCCGCCGGCAGCGGGGCCAGCAGAGCGGCCAACAGGAGCAGCACGGGCATCCAGCGCTCGCGCCGGTTCCGATCAGACCTCAGGATGGGAGATACCAGCGCCAATCGTGCGTCCTTTCCAGATCCACTCGCGGCACGAGTCAACCGGCCCGCGGGAGAACTCTCAAACGATTGCTCCCATTATACTCCAGGGGCCATCCGGCGTCAAAACGGGCGCAGTGCTCCCCTGGTATTCGGAGATAAGGTCCGGTCTGGTCAGGAGACCCTGGGCTATGTTGTGGGACCGCTTCGCGGTCCTTCGCGATTCCCTGGGGATGGCCGTGCCCCGGATGGCCCGCGTCCCCAGTCGCGCGCCTGGCATATTCGTATCCGTGCTGCTCAGCCCTGGAAGCTTCGCGCCCTGATGCGCTCGGACACGCTACCCCTCGGGGGCGAGTGGCTTCTCCCGGCGCGGGAAGAGGCGGTCCAGCCCGAGGGCAACACCGAAACAGATCAGGTTGGTGATCACCGGCCAGAGCAACCAGTTGATCCCCGTATTGCTCTCCAGAGGATAGACGAGCGCCACGCTGGGAGTGACCTGCAGGAAGAACATCATCACGACGAGCGAGATGACGGATGCCACCCAGCCGGTGAGCGCAGCCCAGGGGTTCACCTTCCAGGGAAGGAACGCCAGCGCCATCAGCCCTAGCACACCGCAGGTGGAGATCCCCATCACCTTCTGCCATACCACCTGCGCCCGCTCAATCTGCATGAAGAGGATCGCCATCACGATGTGCGCTACGCCCCAGACGAGCGAGAGCGCCTTCCCCACGCGCATGTAGTGCTCGTCACTCTTCGATTTCGCCCAGAAGCGGCGGTAGAAATCCTCCACACACACCGCGGAGCTCGAGTTCATGCTCGACGAGATGGTGGACTGCGCTGCGGCAACGAACGCGGCGATCACCAAGCCGGCCAGGCCCGCCGGCATGTGCGTCACCACGAAGTAGGCATAAAGCGCGTCCAGCTTCTTGTCGGCCACAAGCCGCTCCACGCCCGGATCAGGGTTCACCGTGTAGTACACGAAGAGCGCCGTGCCGATGAAGTAGAAGAGATAGGCGAGCGGGATGTAACCCAGGATCGAGAGCCACACGCTTTGGTTCGCCTTCTTCGTCGATTCCGCGGCCATGTAGCGCTGCGTCATATCCTGCTGCGTGGCATAGATCCGGATCGTCTGGAAAAGCGTCTCCAGGATCAGCCACAGCGACGTCACCTCGGCGATGTTCCACCCGCCCACCCAGGTGCGAAACTTCCCATGCTCGTGGGCCACAGCGAAGAAGTCCACGCCCGGGGCGAAGGCAAAGAACAGCGTGGCGATAGCGCCGATGATAAAGATCACCACCTGGATCGAATCAACCCAGATGATGCCCTTGATCCCGCCGACCACCGTGTAGATCGTGACGATGATCCCCATGACCACGATCGAGGCGACAAGATTGACCCCGAGAACGTAGGAGAGCGCCAGCGACGGCAGGTAGAGGACGAGGCCCATGCGCCCGATGGAGAGGAGGATGAAGGCGATGGACGCAACCAGGCGCACCGAAACGTGGATCCGGCGTTCCAGGAACTCGTAGACGCTGATGCACCCCTCCTCGCGCAGCCGCGGGAGCACGAACCCGGTGATGACGACCGCCGTGACGAGCAGGAAGGGGAGCTGGATCGTATAGGTCCAGTCGTCGCGGCCATACGACATCGCCGGGAGCGCCATCATCGTGAGCGCCGAAAGGTAGGTGCCCAGGAGCGATAGCCCTACGAGGACGTGGTGAACCTTCCCCTCGCCAATAAAATAGCCGGCAGCGCCCTTCGTCTGCCGGCCCGCCCAGATGCCGATGGCAAGCATGCCCGTGAAGTAGACGGCCAGCACAGCGTAGTTGATCGCGCCGAAAGACGCGGGGCTCTCAGGCATGGTTCCTCTTCTCCCCTCTGCCGTTTACGCGCGGCGAACGCGCACGCGGACGGTGTTCTCCACCCGGCCGCCCGGCGGTACCCGCTGCGCCCGCTGCCCAGACGGCGTGTCGTCGCCCAACCCGCCCGGCAGGCCGGTCCACGGCTCCAGACAGGCGTAGGGCGCCTCCGGCGAGGTAAAGACCACGAAGACGGGAAACTCGCGCGCGTCGAACTCGACCTCGATGGCGTAGCCCGTCTCGGGGTCGTGCACCCAGCAGCGGACCTGGCCCCCTTCGTCCGGGCGGAGCGCGGCGAAGACACGGTCCATCGTCTCGTCGCCCAGGGCGCGCTCCGGCTCGAACGCTTCTCGGGGATCGATCGGAACCTGCCGGCCCGTGGCACACAGGTTCTCCAGCTCCCAGGTCGCGAACGAGGGCACGCGCATCAGGCAGCGCGTGCGGTCGCCATCGGGGCGAATAGGCACGCGGAAGTAGGGATGATAGCCCAGGTGGAACGGCAGCGGCTCCTCGCCAGGATTCTCCACGGCAGCCTCGACAGAAACCGCCCCTTCCCGAATCCGGTAGGTGAGCGCAATCCGGAAGGCATAGGGGTAGACACGGCGTGTCTCCTCGGTGTCTTGGAGTGAGCAGGTGATTCGCGCGCCGGCCTCATCCGCGGCCACATCCTCCACATCCCAGGGGAGGTCGCGCGCGAAACCGTGGATCGGCATCGGATAGCGCGTGCCCCGATGGCGGTAGAAGCCCAACTCGCCGTCGCACGCCGAGCGCCCGGTCACCGGGAAAAGGACCGGAGACCCACCCGGATAGGTGAAGTGCTCCGCCGGATGGAACAGCTCCATTCGATTGCCGCTCTCGTCGCGCGCGCCAAAAGCGGACCACACCGCGCCCTGATCCGGGATCACCGTGATATCGACGCCGGCCGCCTCGTCCACGAGCCGGAACTCACGCTCCCCCGTGGCCAGCCGGCCCTCTGCGCACCGGTAGTGTGACATCGCCACCTCCCTAGCCGCCCCGCGCCTCTCCCACCGGATAGGCGGGGGCCAGCCGGCGCGGGCCTCACGGCCCG
>DUUU01000373.1 GCA_012841485.1 Armatimonadota bacterium | reverse complement strand
TAGGGGTCCTGGGCCAGAATAGCATCCAACACCGCGTCCGAGATCTGATCCGCCATCTTATCGGGATGGCCCTCGGTTACGGATTCTGAGGTAAAAAGAAACCTGTTGCTCAAGTCGTCCTCCCTGGAGTCACAGCGCGCGACGCGCTCCCACTCACTCCCCTTGCCGTATGTGCGATCGACCGCGGTCTCGCGATGCTTTTCCGCGGCGGCCGGCCCCACCGCGCGGGCGGGCAGTCATGGCGCGGTGAGCCGAGGCCAGACACTGCGGTGCATCATTCTCCTGGGGCATCGTCTCCGCGGAGGAGCGACTTCACCATCTCCTGGGCGGCCGGACCAGGGGGGATGCGCAGGGTCTCCGCGGTGATGATTGCAACAATCTCGGCGACGGCGCACTCGAGGTCGTCGTTGATCACCAGGTAGTCGTATTCTGGAATCGCCTGGAGCTCGGTGATCGCGTTTGCCAGGCGCGTCTTGATTGCGGCCTCTGGGTCCCTGGCCCGCGTCCGCAGGCGTCGTTCGAGCTCTGGCAGCGACGGCGGCGCAAGGAAGATGCCGACCACTCGCTCTAGCTGCGCCCGCACAGCGCGCGCGCCCTGCACATCGATCACCAACAGGATGTCGGTGCCCTGGGCGATCTGCTCCTCGACCCACCATCGCGGCGTGCCGTAATGGTGGCCATGCACCCGGGCAGACTCCAGCAGCTCGCCCTGCCTCTCGAGATGCCGGAACTCCTCGGGGGTGCGAAAGAAGTAATCGACGGCGTCCACTTCGCCTACCGCCGGAGCGCGCGTGGTGACGGTAATGCAGCGCCGCACTCGGGGCAATCGCTCGAGGACACCCTGCGTGACCGTGCTCTTCCCTGCTCCGGAAGGAGCGGATAGTACGAACACGGTTCCCCGACGGCTCACTGCGGTCTCCTCCTCATCCCGATCTCGCATCCTGATCGGCGCGACCTGCCCTTCATCCGGGCGTATTCTAGCACAATCCGGGTCAGGGGTCAACCAGCCAGACGCAATAATAACGGGGCAACCCGCGCGATCACCGCCCGGCCGCATTGCCAACCCGCGCCTCCATCGTTCGGGCGCCCTGGGCCACAATGCCGGAATGCTTTGCCATCCTGCGAAAGAGCCTCGCACCGACCATGCCCCGGCCTCAAAGGGGCCAGATGACTTCACCCAGGGTGCTCGCACCCCACCCTTCCACGCCCGTCACCCTCGTCCGCGGTACCGCCGCCGCAATCGTCCCCTTGACGCTCGCCAATGGCCGCTCTATAATCAGGAGGGAATCCGACGCGCCGCCTCGTTGCCGCGTCGCGGCGGCTCCGAGGAGAGGATCTTGACCAGGCTACTCGTGCATCACGCCAGGCACGGCTTCGAGCCGAACGTGTCCGTGGAGAAGCTCACCAGCCTTCTCGCGGACCCGGAGATCCTGTTGTGGCTGGACCTGCATCGCCCCACGCCGGAAGAGATCGCCCTCCTCCACCAGGCATTCGACTTCCATCCCCTCGCGGTGGAGGATGTGGTCCACGCGTCCCAGAGGCCGAAGATCGAGAAGTACGAAGGCTACCTCTTCATCGTCCTCTATGCCGTCTCTTCCCTGGGCGCCAGCGAGGGGCTGCGCCCCAAAGAGGTGGCCCTCTTCGTCGGCCCCAACTACCTGGTCACCGTTCACCCGGATGAGGTTCCGGTTGTCGGAGAAGTCGCGGCGTTGTGGCAGGCGAGCGATCAGGCCTCAGTCCACAACATCACCTGGCTCCTCTACCTGCTTCTCGATGCCATCGTCGATGACTATTTCCCCGCGGTGGACACGCTGGCCGACCGGACCGACGAGCTGGAGGATCGGATCCTCGCGGAGGAGGAGACGGACGCGCTGCAAGCGATCTTCGAGCTGAAGCGCACGCTTCTGACGCTGCGCCGCATCATTGCCCCAGAACGCGACGTCGTGAACATGCTGATGCGCCACGAGCACACCTTCATCGACGCGCGCTACCTGGCGTACCTACAAGATGTCTACGACCACCTGGCTCGCCTCACCGACAGCATCGACGTCTTTCGAGATATCCTCGCGAGCGCGCTCGATGCGCACCTCTCGGTGGTCTCCAACCGGCTCAACCAGGTGATGAAGACGCTCACAGCCCTCTCGGCGATGCTGATGACATCCGGGCTCGTGGCGGCTATCTACGGGATGAATTTCCGACGGATGCCGGAGTTGGAATGGACCTACGGCTATCCCTTCGCGCTCCTGCTGATGCTGGGGATCGTGGTGGCGTTGGGCCTCTTTTTCTATCGCAAGGGGTGGCTGTAGCGCCTGAGGAGAAGAAGATGGGAGATGGGAAAGGAGCGATCGTGGAGCCTGATATCACGCTCAGTCCGGAAGTTCAGGAGGTCCTGGCCGATGTGATCGCCATACGCCGTGAGATCCACGCCCACCCGGAGCTTGGCTATCAGGAGGTGCATACCGCGGCGCTGGCAGCCGAGCGCCTACAGGCGATGGGGTTATCCGTGCAGACCGGCGTGGCGGAGACAGGGGTGGTCGGCCTCTTGGAGGGCGCCCGGCCGGGTCCGGTCGTCATGCTCCGCGCCGACATGGATGCGCTCCCTATCCAGGAGCTGACCGGTCTCCCCTACGCGTCTCAGGTACCCGGGGTCATGCACGCCTGCGGCCATGATGGGCACACGGCGGCGCTGCTGGGCGCGGCGCAAGTGCTCGCGGCGAGCCGCGACCAGCTGGCTGGCAGCGTGAAATTCGTCTTCCAGCCGGCCGAGGAGTCTCGTGCTGGGGCCAAACGCATGGTTGATGAAGGTGTCCTGAAGGCGCCGCGCGTAGATGCCGCGTTCGGACTCCACCTCTGGAACTCGATGTCGCTGGGCACGGTGGGCATCACCAACGGGCCGGCCATGGCCGCGACCGATTACTTCGAGATCACCATTCGTGGCAAGGGCGGTCATGCCGGATCGCCCCACCAGGCGGTCGATCCGGTCCTCGCCGCGGCCCACTTTCTGGTGGCCGCGCAGGGTATCATCAGCCGCTCAAGAGATCCCCTGGCGCCCGCCGTCTTCTCCATCGGGTGCATTCGCGGGGGCGACGCGGGCAACGTGATCCCGGATGAGGTGTTGCTCCGGGGCACTCTGCGCACCCTCAAGCCAGAGATCCGAACTCTGCTCCTGAAGCGGATCGAGGAAGTGCTTCACGGGACCACCCAGGCGCAAGGGGCAACCTACGACTATCACCATCGGCCCGGCTATCCCGTCCTGGTCAATGATGCGGTGATGGCGGACCTGGCGCGCGAGGAGGCGGCCGCGGTCGTCGGCAAGGAGAGCGTGCTCTCCCCGGAGCCAACGATGGGTGGCGAGGATATGGCCTACTACCTGCAGGAAGTGCCCGGCTGCTACCTGTGGGTCGGCTCCGCGGACCCCACGGAGGAGGCGTACCCCCACCACAACGCGCGCTTCAACATGGACGAACGCGCCCTCGGGATCGCAGTGGAGATCCTGGTGCGCCTTGCCCGGCGCTACCTGTCATAGGGATTTGGGAGTGCGGGGAGCGAGCGGCCCGCGCATCCAGGCGGAAGATGCGCTTTCATCGCAGCGGCCCCGCGAGGAGCCAGGGGGCTCATGCCTCTCCCAGGATCCTCCGGGCCGCTGGAGGCGCCGTGGCAACGCTCAGGTGGCTGCCAGGCGCCGGCGACGCGCGTACTCCAGGAGGCGGCGGGGACTGATCACGGCACGGAACTCGCCCTCATCGACTACCGCCAGCCACTCCAGGTTCTGGTCGGACATGCGCACCAGCGTCTCCCAGGCATCGCGGTCGGAGTTCACGGTGCCCAGCGCGGCCACCGGCACCATCGCCTCACGCACCGTCGTACTCGTCCACTCCGTCCGGGCGATGCGCTTCACCTCGGGGATCCCCACCAGGCCCTGCACCCGCCCATTCTCGATGACGGGCACCGGGTCGGGAGAGTTGTAGCCCAGCCGCGTATCGACCAGGGTCTGGATCGAGGTCTCCCCGGTGACGGCCTCATCCGGCCGGGGAACCACCTCGGAGAGGGGCGTGCCGGAAAGCGCGTGTTGCGAGAGCGTCTGCGCGTAGGCCGTGCCGGCGGCATCGGCCAGAAACCAGCCGACCAGCACGAACCACGTGCCGTTGAAGAGATTCCCGGCGAAGGCAAGGAGGATGCCGCCGGCGATGAGGAACGCTCCAAAACCCTTTCCAGACGCGGCGGCCAGGCGCGTCGCCCGCGCGACGCTGCCCGTATACCACCAGAGCGCGGCGCGCAGAGCGCGCCCGCCATCCAGGGGAAACCCTGGAACCATATTGAAGATAACGACCATGCCGTTCACAAGCGCCAGGTAGAGGCTCACCATGGCGACCGGGTGCTTGCCCCCGAGTCCCCCAAAAGTCCAGCCGATGACACCAAAGCCCAGGGCCAGCAACACGCTCACCAGCGGCCCGGCGAGGGCCACGCGCATCTCCACCTGCGGCGTCTCCGGCTCGCGGTCCATCCGGGCCACGCCCCCGAAGAGGAAGAGGGTGATCCCATGCACGGAGATGCCGTGCTTCTGAGCCGTGAGCGAATGCCCCAACTCGTGAAGGACGACGCAGGCAAAGAAGAGCACCGCGGAGAGGAGCGAGACGCTCCAGAGGACGCCCCCGCCCCACTCCGGGAACGTCACCCGGAAGTAGCCGATGCCCAGCGAATAGGTGACCAGCGCGAAGATCACGACCCACGACATGTGAACGTCGATGGTGATCCCGCGCACCCTTCCCAAACGCATGCGATCCCCTCCCCCGGACGCTCTACGACACGCCAGGCACCTCCGGGCGGCCGCCTAGAACTGGGATTGTCCCGTTCGCTCGGCCCGGATGAGATTGGGGCGCCCAAAAAGCAGATAGAGCAGCAGGCCGATGAACGGAAAGAGCCATACCAGCACGATCCACATCAGCTTGCTGCCCAGATCCACCGGGCGGCGCAGGATGTCGTACAGGGCCCACACGTTCAGGAGCAGCAGGGTGAACGCCAGCACCCGCGTGATCGACATAGCGCACTCTCCCCGGCCGCCGTGGCGGCAAAAACCTCGCCAAATCGCCTCCGGCTCCGCGCCGGTGGCGGCGCACTCCCGTGGGCCACCGGATCCGTAGCCCCCGCTCATCTCTGTCGGTCATACCCGGCAGGCGGGCGTGCGAAACGGCACGCACGCATCCGAGCGCTGTTTCCCTGCCTTGGCGCGCGGGAAAGAATCGGGTATGCACCCCCATGGATTCATCCGGAGGGTAGGCTTGCTATCGCTTCTCCTGCTACTTTTCATCACCGCCCTCGCGGTGACGGAGCCACTCGGGATGCCGCGCCAGGTCGTAGTCCGGCAGCGGCACGATGCGTGGGTGCTGGCCTACCCCTTGGGAAAGGTGGAGACGCTGCTGCAGGTGGTCTCGCCCATCGAAGAGGGGACAGAAGCGCATTACTACTCGCTGATCGCGCACCAGGGGCAACAGATGCACGTCGATCTAGACGCGTGGGCCGAGCCGGGCCGACCACCTCCTCGCCTACGCATGGAACTGGTCGGGCCCGGCCTCTCTTCTCAGCGCGCCTCCACGCCGGGTCCGATGGAAGAGGGCGACACGCGCCGCGCTGGTCAGGCACGCTGCTCGCTTGCCCTCCAGGTGCCGGTTCGAGGACAGTATCTCCTCGTGATCCGGGCGCAGGAACGCCACGCCGGCGCCTACCAGATCCGCTTCCGGGGAAGAGGGTCATGGCGCCCCTCGGCGCTGATCCGGTACCCCCTCCAGCGTCTAGATGCCGCGTCGCTTCTCTCGCCGGCGCACGCCCGCGCCTGGGTATGGGGTTCCGGCGGCGCGGGCAGCCTCTTCGTCGGCCTGGGATACTTCCTGCGGCGGCGGCGCGCCGTCGCCCGGTGAGTCACTTTTCAGCCGGCGCAAGGAGCTCCAGCAGAAGTCGAGCCTCGCCGGGAAGTAACTCGCCCATGCCCTTCAACCCCGGAATGATCCCGCACAGGATGACACGGCCTTTCTCGAAAGCCCCACTCACCACGACGGGAGCGCCCTGCGCATTCTTCTCGCGCGCCAGGACAGCCGTCCCCGGCGCCGGCTTGATACGCACGTGGTCGCTATAGGCATACTCCAGCGCCCAGGCATCGGCCCCCGGTGTTGTCACTTGCAGCGGTTGGCGCCGGGCAAGCGCGGCGCCCATGCCCACCTCTGGGAAGGGCACCGGGTGCCAGCGAAATCCGACGGCATCGTGCGTCAAGAGCAGCGTACCCCCGGACGCCACCCAGGCGCGCAAGGCTCTCTCCGCCTCCCTCGTCAGGTCGGCCACATCGCGAAGTTGGGGCAGAATCACCGCATCCGCCGCGGCCAGATGATCCGGACGCAAGCGATGGAGGGGAAACGCCCGCACCTGCCCGCTCTGCTCCAGCGCCGCGAGGATACCGGCCGCCCCCATGCCGCCCTCGTACACCGCCACGCGGGGAAGAGCGCCGTCGGGCACGTGAGGCGGGTTCTCCTGCGCACGCAGCGCCTCAATCTCCGCTGCCGGCCGGCCCTCCAGGAGCGGCCCGCGCGTGACGACCTCCATGCCGCCCAGCACCCCGCGCGCCACAACCTGGAAGAGGCCTGCGGGGGCCAGTGGCTCTGCGCGCAACTCGCCGCGCGGGGGGATCTGGCCTACCTGCGCCAGGCACCGGCCACCGGGCGTCTCCAGGGTGAGCTGGACTCCGCGGGAGCGATCCACCCTGCCCGCCTTCCAGGCCGCGGCAAGCGAGAAGGGGCGCTCGGCCACGACGGCATGGGGGGCATCCTTGCGCGCGATGGCATCTGGAAGCTCGAAGTGGATTCGTGGCGCGCGGTACGCGGGCTTCGCGGGCAAGCGATGGGGACCTTTGGCGAGCGCCTCCAGCATCGCATCAATCCCGCGCGCATTGTAGGCGAAAAGCACGTGCCCGCTCGCTCCGGCCTGCCGGGCCAGATCCACCTGTCGGACCAGCTGCGCCGGCTCTTTCAGAAGCCACGCGCCAATGCCGATGACGACCGGCATCTTCCCAGAGGCCATCGCCACCTGCTCCTTCACGGTGGCGGCATACACCTCGTCGTCCGCGGTGTAGTCCATAGGGACCACAAAGTCCATCCAGCCACGCTCGATCCAGAGGGGCCAGTCCTGCTTGATCGCGGCGCGATAGCGGCGGTGGTTGCGCCACACCGCGGCGGAGACCTGCACCCGAGGCTTCTCACGCTTCACACCTCGGTAAACCCGCTCCATGAGCGAGTTGACACACGCCCGCTCAAACTCCTCATAGGCACGCTTCAACGGCCCGTGAATCACATCCTCCGGCCAGCGCGCCACCTTCCGGCCGGTCGTTTTCTCGAACCCGGCGCGCGAACGCGGCCCATAGTCGAAGTTGTAATGCGGGTCGCTTGGGTAGCGGATGTAGTCCAGGTGGATCCCATCGATGTCGTACTTGCGCACGACCTCCATCACCGCGGCATACTCAAGCGCGTTGTTGCGCGGGTCTCCGGGGTTCGCGTAGAGCACCTGTTTCCCGTCGGGATCGCGCGCGAGGCGGTCCTCGGCGGCCATGCGTGCCCGATAGTGCTCCGGTGCCGAGCCCATGTGATAGCAGACCCGCCAGGCGTGGAAGTCGAGCCCATAGCGATGGGCCGCCTGAACAGCGCGCTTCAGCTCATCGCCTCCCGCCTTCGCGGCCCAGGCGTCCAGCGGCAGGAGCGAACTCGGATAGAGCACGTTTCCCCCACGCCCCACGCGCACGAAGACGGCGTTGAAGCCCGTATCGCGCAGCTGGCGCATCACCCGGTCCCAGTCATACGGGCTGTAGGTATGAATCCAGACGCCCCGGAGCTCGCCCGCCCCCGGATCCGGGTCGGCCGCCGCGACGCGCGGCAACGCGAGGCTCCACGTGATGATGAGGCCGAGCACCACCCGGGCCACACATCGCGACCACTGCGACCATGTCGCCCGGAAGTCTCTCGCCCTCGTTCCGGTTCCCCTCACATCCACATCCTCTCCAGGCATCGCCATGCAACTATCCGCTTCCGTACCTCCAGGTAACTAGCTCTCTAAGGACGCAAACAACGGCGTCCTGGTTCGTTTCCGTGCTAGCGCCGAAGCAAAGCTCACCCCACTTGGGATCCACCGCTTGCGATGGCCTGGGGCGTGTTTCCCGCTCCCCGGTCTCCCGGCAGCAGCATCGAGACCACCCGTGTGATGTGACTGCGCAATGAAGGGGACGAGCGCGGATAGCGGCCACCCGCGTCTGCCCCGGGGCCCTGACAGGCGCCCCTACAAGATTAGAGGTTTCTAATCCTTTTCTAATCTTGTTTTAATGCGAGGCCAGTATAATGAGTATGGTGGTAGTAGGGAAGCCAGACCGCCTGAAGGGAGGTGAGGAAGCCTATGGGCAATCTGAGTATCGGCGGTACGATTCGGGAGGAGCGTATCGATGGCGTGACGCACATCAACATCGCCGGGATCCGTTACCTTCCGTTGGCGCCTTCCACCGCGGTGCGCGAGGCGGTTCGTGAATACAGCGACATGCGCCTGGCGCCCTGGTGCGAGACGCTCAGCTACATGGCCACGCACCGATCGGTGGTCTTCTGTCGCAACGATTGGGAGAGAGTCATCCGCGCAGCGAGCGGTGCCGCTTCTGACAAGCGCCTCTCCGCGGAGTCGCGCATGACTTTCGCGCACATCCGTGACGTTCTCTCCCGTGCCCTTCCCTGGCGACCGCGCGATTCAGCGGCCACCCTGTGACCTAGCATCATCATTATCATCAGTGTATTTCATTGGTGCTCACTCCGCTGGAGAGAGAGCACCTTTTTTTTCGCTGGCACGCGCGATGCCGGCGCCGGTGAGAAAGCTCACCCCCAACAGGGCAAGGAAGAGGCCGAACCGGAAACTCATCGGTGCGTAGCGGAGTTCCAGGCGCCGGGCACCGCTCGGCACCGGCACCCCACGGAACACCTCACGCGCCGGCTGCACGGGCGCCGGGCGGCCATCCACCCACGCTCGCCACCCCGGGAAGTAGCTCTCCAGGAGCACCACCTGCCCCGCCGCCTGCGCGTCGAGGCTCACCGTCACGCGCGTTGGCGCCGGTGTCGAAAGTGTCGCCTTGCCTGGCGCGCCATCAAGAAACGCGCGCGGGCACGCGCCGCGAAGTCGATAGACGTTCACCACACCGGAAGCAACCTGCTCGAAGTGCTCCTCTCCCAGTGGGCCCAAAGTGACGACGTAGCGGCAGCCGAGTGCGCGCAGCACCTCCGGATCCGCGCTCTCGAAGAGGATCATGTTCCCGTTAGCCGCCGGGCTCGTCTCCTTGCCGGCCAGGCGGTTCAAGAAGCTCTTATAGGCGATTCCGTAGAGCGAGTCGTAGCCGTTCACATCGTGCAGGCCAACAGCCGTCGCGGTGTTTGGCGGGAGCACGGTGGTCGGATACTCTCCCAGGCTCCAGCGTGGCGTGATGGCGAGGAAACGCGCCTCCGGGTCCTGCTTCAGCGCCGTCACCACCGGGTTGGGTGGGTAGGCCAGCGCGGCCGGCGCCGTAGGGTTCTGCCCCCAGGCGTTCGCCAGGAGGTCGCCCCCCAGCACCAGGAGGAGCAGCGCCCCTGCCGTTGCCCGGGGGAGGCGTCCACTCCCGGCCAGTACTCCGCCAGCCAGCACCAGCAGCGCGCAGAAGTGGAAGGTGGCGCCAGCAGTCGCTCCGAGCACATCTCCCGCTCCCAGCGCCGCCGCCATCGAGGAGGCAATCAGCCACGCACTCATGCCTCCCACGCCAACAACCGCCACTGCCAGCGCCAACGGCTTTCCGCGCACCGGCATCCGTGCCAGGGCGTGTGCGCCGAAGCCCGCCAGCATCGCCAGGGCCACGGTGAAGAGGTAGAGCATGCGTCCGGGCGATCCAAGGCGTCCGAGGCCCGGCACGATTTGATAGAGCAGGTCACCGAGCGGAGTCCGAAATGATCCCGCCATGGCCACGAGGGCCAGCCCCAGAAAGAAGGCCACATGCCGCGCGCCGCCAGCAGGCAGCGCCGCCAGCCACGGGCGCCGGAGCGAGGGTACCAGGAGGCTGACCGCCGCGAGCGCCGCGAGGAGAAGCGGGAGCACCCCGACATAGCCCACGAACTCCGCCCGGTTTGCCGGGCCCCAGAAATCGCCACGCGCCGGGTTGCCAAAGAAATCGGGGAGCGCCAGCACCACGGCCGACCAGAGAGGGAGCGCCTGGTTCCGATAGCCCGATGCATCCGGGGAGAGCAGCGATCCGCCGGCGCGGTGGCTCAAGCGAGAGAGCTCGAGCATCGGAAGAACCTGGGCCGCGGCGATCAGGCTCGCCAGGGCAAGCGGCACGCCCGCGCAGGCAAGCAGCGCCCAAAGCCGCCGGCCGGCGCGGGGCAAGAGCCCGGAGCCAGTCGATTCACTCCCAGCGGGGGCGTGACACAGCGCGTAGAGAGCAAAGCCGAGCAGCGCATAGAACGCGAACTGCGGGTGGCCGGCCAAGAGCATCATCGCCAGGGGAATCGTGGTTGGCAGCCCCCGCAGAGCGCCGCCTTCCGCCCGGCTCCGCTCATACAGGTGCAGCGCCAGGGGCAGCCACACGGCCACGTTCACGGCCGTAGGGAGCTCCAGCCACGCCACCACGAAACCGCTCAGCTCAAAGGTGATCCCGCCGAGGAGGGCCGGCCCACGGTCCACGCCGCGCCCCCGGAGGTAGAGGTAGACGAAGGCCCCGGCGAGGAAAAGGTGCAGGATCGCCGACACGCCGAAGGCGTAGACCACGGGCAGAAGCCAGAAGAGCGCGTTGAATGGGTAGAAGAGCGCCGACTGGTAGTTGGCAACGAAGGGCGTGCCGCAGAACTGGTGCGGGTTCCACAGGGGAAGGTAGCCAGCGTGCAGGCTCTCGCGCGTGAAATGGCGCCAGGGCAGGTACTGGAGCACGCTATCGGCCAGGAGGGAGTTCCACGGCGGCAGCGCCCCGATCAGGCGTTCCGCCGGCTGCGGCAGTCCCTCTCCCGCCTGCTTCCAGGGGTAGAAGCTCGCGGCGTACTGCAACGGGAGCAGCGCCTCGCCGCGCAAAACCACCGGCCACAAAAGCGCGCACGCCAGCAGCAAGAAGCACGCATACGCGCCGGCATCGCGGAGCGACGGTCGTCTCATGGCAAGACAACCTCATACAGCGCCACCGGCCCGCTCTGGCACACCAGGCGCAGATAGCTGGCCCCCGAGGGATCGAATGCACCCATCGCCGCCTCGGCCGGGCCGTGGTAGTAGTAGCGGATCCGCTCTTCGCGCAGAAACCGGATGCGCCATTCGTCCGCGGTGTAGCTGGCCAGGAAGCCACGCAAATTCGCCAGCTTCCGCTGCACATCAATCGTCTCGGCCCAATGGCTAACGTAGGTGGTGACGCCGCAGTAGGGGGGCATGTAGCACCCATCCAATGGAGAACTCAGGACCACATCCTCTGGCCGACCGTTCTGGCGCAGCCACTCCAGCACGGCACGCTGATCCGAGTCCAGGTAGTACGCGGGCAGCAGATGGGCCACGCCCTCGGCGTTGTTGTTTTCCAGCCTGCGAATGGAGTCTGCCATCAACCCCAAATTCGACGGGATAACGAGAGCAATCCATAGGGCAGTGGCCACAGCGCCCGGTAGACGCACCCGCGAAGTGAGAGCGTGCCAGCCCGGGGCCGCCAGGAGCGCCAGCGGTATGTGCGCGCCCTCGATCATCTTGCGCTGAAACGACACGGGCAAATACGCCATCGCCAGCGTGATGATGAACCAGGTGATCAGGAAATCGCCGCAGCGGTGGGGCCGGTGTCTCAGGTGCCAGGCGCCAACGCACGCTGCGACAAGCACCAGGCCGTATGTGAGCGCGTAGTTCACCACGCTGGGCGAGAGCGTCGGCGTCAGCGCCTTCTGCTGGAAGATCGGGTTTGATCGAAAGACGAGATACTGATAGGCCGGCGCCGGCAACGAGATCGCCACGACGATGGCCGCCAGGAAGATCTCCCGGAGAGGCCATGCTCGCCGGGCGATGCCCAGGGTGAACACGTAGACCGCGAGCACCGCGTAGACGGGCAACAGATCGTAGGAGTGAATGTTGCCCAAAACCAGGCCGAAGAGGCCCGCCCCGACAGCCGGCGCTACCCGCCCCGTATCGAAGGCGCGCAGCACCAGCAGGTAGAGACAGACAAGCACCAGGATGCTGACAGCGAAGAGGGGGAAGAGGTAGAGGCTGAGAAAGGTGATCGCCTCTGGCATCAGCAAGCCGGGACCGTAATCACACGAGCGGTCGCCCTTGCCAAGAAGCACATCCAGCCAGAAGCCAAGCCCCGATGAGAGAGCGACGGTCCAGAACCCGAGCCAGCGCGTCCTGGCATCCGGATAGATGTAGGCGGCCAGAAGGTAGGCTGCCATGAGGAACAGCCATCCGCCAACAACCCGCGCCAGGTGGTAGAAGCAGATCAGCACCCGGTAGGAGTCGCCAAAGAGCCCGGCCACCTTTCCCAGCACCAGATAGAAGAGGTGGAAGAACTGCGGCTGCTGCTCCTCCGAGGTGAAGCGGTCGGTGAAGAGCCACCGGCCCTCGGCGGCCTGGCGCATCCAGGCGAGGTGAACGTTGGGATCGTCGGCGTTATAGACATGCCCCATGAAATCCGCGGGCCGGAGCAGCCACCCCCAGAGATAGGGGAGGCAGGTGAACGCGATCAGAGCGGCGGCCGCGAGGGCAACCCGCCGCAGCTCGGCCCTCGAGGGGAATGGAAACTTTCCGGCTTGATCGCTCATCGGCTCGCTGTGGAGCGACGGGGCGCAATAGCGCGCCTGGTCGCATGGTCGCTGTGAGTTGTCTGACATCGGGTGAACACGGTGCGGTCCCTCAATCCAGGTCCTCCGCGGGCAACGCCATGAGAGGCGCACCCTCCCCTCCCATCCGCGTGATTTGGCACGCCGCCTTCTTCCGGCCTCCCGCGATCTCGCCGCGCGCGGCTTGCCCAAGGGGAAAGGGCCACGCAATGGGCGGTGTGCAAAATGCCCGACGGAACGGAGGCGGACGCAGGGCGGGAAAGGCTATTGCCCGCCCCGTCGGGCATTCTACTTGGTGCCATCAGCGGTGGGCGTATGGCCGCCCCTTAGATCTGGGACCGGTAGATCCGCTCTACGAGTTCCATCGTTTTCACGGCATCGCCAAGGTGCGTCTCGGGCAGGCGGTTCTCCTGGAGACAATCGATGAAGTGGCGATTCTCGCCGTAGAAGCCGTAGAACTTGTGGTGGTCATCGCTGCCGGCCACCGCGCGCGAATCGAGCACCTCGCCCGGATCGGCGCTGCTAGTGTAGAGCGTCGCCTGGGTATCGCCATCGACGAACGCGGAGAAGCCTTTGGCGTGCATCTCAAACGTATGGACGCGCTTCCCCACCACCCAGTTCGTCAGGAGCACGCCGGTGCAGCCGTTCTCAAAGCGCACCAGAGCGTTGAAAGAGTTATCGTACTCGGCGTGCAACGCGCGCACATCGCCTGCGACGGACGCGACCTCGCCGCCCATATAGCGGAGCATATCCACGGCATGGACGGCGTCACAGGTGAGGATGTCGATGGCACCGCCATAGTAGGGTCCCGCGCCGACGCTGTTCTTGTAGAAAGTGGCCACGCACTGCAGCATCGGCCCGTGCTCATCTAAGCGCTTGCGTACCTCGCGGATGAGCGGTATGAAGCGCCGGTTGAACCCAACCATGGTCAGGCAGCCGTTGCGCTCCGCCGCCAGCGCCATGTTACGCGCCTGCTCGCGGGTCACGCCGGGGGGCTTCTCGATGAAAAGGTGACGCTTCTGGTTCAGGACGTTGATCGCGAGGTCGAAAAGGTGATGCGGGGGCATCAGCACATAGACCGCCTCTGGATCCACATCCTGCAGCATCTTGCGGTAGTCCGTGTACGTGCGCTCGATGCCGAACTTCGCCGCCGTTGCCTGCAGCTTCTCCTCGTCCAGGTCACACAGGGCAGCCATTTCCACATCCGGGAACTCGGCCAGGGACGGATAGTGAACCCGGTTCGCCATTCCGCCCGCCCCGATCAGGCCAACACGTATCTTTCTCACTGCCGTCGTCTCCTTCCGGATCTGCGACTTCGCGGTTCCGGCGTGGTCGTGCGTTTGCCGACGCGATCCCTTTCGCCTCCGAAGAGTGCAACTCCTTGGCTGAGCAGGACCGGGCGTGCGAAGGGGGCGCGTGCCTTCTCACGCATCGTCCGACACGCGCTTGATCACGACGAGCGACATATCATCGTTGGGAGTCCCAGAGAAGTCGATGGCAGTCTGCACCACCCTATCGGCGATCTCGCTGGCGGGGAGGTGCGAGAAGCCGCAGACAACCTCATGTAACCGCTCCGTGCCGAACATCTCGCGCGCCTTTGCCGGATCACGGCTTCGTGCCTCGATGATGCCGTCCGAGCAGAAGAAGAGGATATCGCCAGGACGAAACTGCAGGTCCACCTCCGCATAGCGCGACTCGAGCAGGCCGAGCGCGGGGCCGGTGGGCGCCAGGGTTCGCACATGGCCATCGCGGCACGAGAAGACCGGACCGTGGCCGGCATTCACCAGGGTGATCTGCCCCGTCGCGGGGCGAATCCAGGTATAGACCATCGTGACCATGATATCGCTGGGGGTCTCGACCACCAGGACGTGATTGGTCCGCTCCATCACCCACGAAGCCGACGGCGCGCCACGGTAAAAGCCGCCCGAGATGAACTTCACCGCGGCGACGAGGATGGCGGCGCCAATCCCGTGGCCGGTCACATCCGCCAGCTTGCAGGTGATCACGCCGTCATTCGCATAGTGCTTCACGCTCCAGTAGTCGCCGCCGACCTCCAGCGCGGGCACGAGCCGGCCAGCAATCTCCCAGCCGGGAATCTGCGGGATGACCTTTGGCAGGAGGCGCTGTTGAACGCGCTTGGCCACACGCAGCTCATTACTCAGCCGCTCTCGATACTGGTGGCGGATGGCCTTGCGCAGCCCATCCGAGTAGGCCAGCCAGTAGGCATCGGTGACCACCGTAAAGAAGGCAATGAGGTTGCGCGCCGCGTCTCCGCTCGTGAGAGCGGTATACTCCATCACCGCCTCCTGGAGTGCATCGCGGAACACGTTCATCAGCGTCTGATAGTCGTGCTCTTCCAGCACCTGCTGGGCGATCCGATAGGCGAGGTGCCGGGTGTCAGTCTCCGCCTCCGCTGCCGCGCCCGAGAGGCACTCATACATCAGGAGAAGCAGATCCCTGACCGAATCGGCCAGCGACTCGGCGAGAAGCGTCTGCTCCAGCGGCACCAGGGCCATCCACGCCTGGAGAATCTTCTCATCCTGAAGGATCAGATTCTCGCGCAGGCCGGTCAGCGGCGTGATGTCGCGCGGCATGGTTCACTCCCGATAGCGCGGATAGGCGGCCAGCCCGCGCGCATCACACTCCAGCCTCACCCTCGAGTCCGTCACCTCGCGGACGCGCTCCACGGGCACGAGGTGGCGGTCTCTCCTCAAAAGGCCCCGCTCCACGATCAGATGCGTGGCGTGGTCGCCGGCGGCGTCCGTAACGACGCCATCGATGTGCCCGATCACCTCATCTCCGCACACAACATCCAGGTCGGCCGAGACGACCATGCTCCCCTCGGGCACGTTTCGCGTCCCCTCTACGTTCGGCTCCGGCACGATGCTTGGAGGAACGAACGCCTCCACGGCACTCCGAGGCGCCCAGAAATAGACGACATCCGGCGTGTAGCCCGGAAGCCCCTCCCAGCCTTCCTCAGGTTCCCGCAAGCGCAGCTCCTCAAGATCCGGCAGGCGGCGCGCATCCTCGCGGGTGAGATCGACGCGCGTCTCGCGGGAATCGGAAGAGAGCACGCGATCCGCGGGCAAGACGACCTCGCGCGCTTCGATCCCGTTGCGCAGACGGAGGATGATGTCGGTGATCGCGCTCGTATCCGGATCGACCACCACCCGGCTGATAGAGCCCACTTCACCCTCCGGCCCCACCACGGGAACCCCGACGTGGAACTCCGGCGGCAGATTGCGTCTCCCATTCCGTGGCATCGCAGCCCCCCCTCGGCACGCACCCATCCGGTTCGTTCGATGCTCGCCCGACAGGCGTCACTCGACGAGTTCCCACTCGATGTTGTGCGGCAGGCGCTCCTCGCCTCCCTGCTGGAATCCCTCCCACGCATCCTGGGCCGCCCGGGCGATCTCCTCGGAGCGATAGCTCTCCGACTCCACCTCGAACGTGTCGCAGCGTTCCTGTCCCTGTTCGTTCGTATAGTGTACCCGCGCACGATACTTTGGCACGATGATCCCTCCCTCCCGGGGTCAGAACAGGCCAACTTTGGGGATTCATTACCACTTCCATCCGGGTGCCAACCGTCGAGGGCCTGGGTGGGAAACTCGGAGGGTGCGCGGAAAGCTCCAC
>DUUU01000372.1 GCA_012841485.1 Armatimonadota bacterium | reverse complement strand
GGGCGAAGAACTCCGCCGCCGCCTGGTTGGCTTCAAGGATCTGCTGCCGCAGGCTTCGGCGCGCGGCATTCTCCCGGCTCCGTTCAACCGGGATGCCCACTTGCTGGCCCAGACGCTCCACCGCTTCCGGGAAGGTGAGATGGTCGATGCGCATCAGGAAGGTGAAGACGTTGCCCCCCTCACCACACCCGAAGCAATGCCAGCTTTGCCTCTCCGGAAAAACGCTGAACGAGGGTGTCTTTTCCGTATGAAAGGGGCACAGGCCAACAAGATTGCGCCCCCGTCTTTTCAAGGTCACATACTGCGATACCACGGCGGCGATATCCGCACGCGCGCGAATCGCTTCAATCGTCTCCTCAGCGATGGACAACGCGTCGCTCTCCCCACAACTATCCGCCTAATGCGCACCCATATCGCGGATCGTGATGGAGGTCACACGCATGACACCCTGCTTCATCGAGAAGGCGACCCCTGCCTTCTCGTAATAGGTGAGGACGACCTCGTCCCCCGCGTTCTGCTGCGTCTCGGGATAGCCGTAGGCACGGATCACCTCGCGGAAGGGATCCCCCAGCTTGATGCCGCGGCTGGTCCTCGCCCCCGCGAAGGGGCGGCGGGTACCACCTCGGTTGACGGAGTCTTCCAGGCCATCCCCGACGGTGATCGCGACCACAGTGCCCTCTTCATCGAAGCCGAAGACGTAGACGACGCCTTCGCGCTCTCGCTCATAGATCCAGTGGATGGTTTGATGAGTCTGCGCCGGCTGAGGCGATCCTCCGGGCATGCCGCCCATCTCCGGGCCCGGCATCCCAGGGCCGCCCATCGGCGGAGCCCCACCGGGCATCCCGCCCATCTCGCCACCGGGCATGCCGGGCATGCCTGCGCCACCGGCTCCGCCCGACTGACCCGGCGCCGTCACCGTGCCCACCTGGACACGCCGCGGATTGCCATATGCCTGAACGACCGTGACCGCAGACTTCCCGAGCTGGATACCCGCGAGTTGGGTCTCCATCCCTCCGCCTGGCGCCGGCCCTGCGACTGCGATGCCACTGGCGCCAAGAAGCGCCGCCATCGCCAACCATAGAGCTTTCATCGGTATCTTACCTCGCTAGCCATCCGGTCTATGCCCTGATCAACCCGTGGCAAGGCACACCATCGTCCTGTGACGCGGGATCGCGCGTCTGCCATTCTGCTTTCACTCTTCCGGCGATTTGATAGCAATCGAGGTCACCTTCATGAAGTTCTGCCGGAAGGTGAAGGCGACGCCATGCCGTTCAAAGTACTTCAGGAGCACCTCGTCGCCCAGGATCTCCGTCGACTCAGGGAAGCCGTAGGCGAGGATCACGCTCTTGAAGTCCGCGCCCAAACCGATCCCCTTCGCGGTTTTCGCCCCGGCGAAGGGAGGCTTTCGCCCGCCGCGCGTGATCGAGTAGGGCTTGTCGTCCCCAACCACGACCAGGTTGATGCGACCATCCTCATCAAAGCCGAAGACGAAGGTGGCGCTATCGCGAGAGCGCTCGTAGATCCACTTGGGAGTGGGTGGCGCGGTGCTCTGAGCGGGCGCGCCGCCTGGCATCCCAGGCATGCCAGGCATACCCGCATCCATGCCCGGCATTGCTCCCGGGGCCATTCCCATCTGCGGATCTCCGCCAGCAGGGGCGGCTGCCGCCGGGGCGGCCAGAAGCCTGCCGATAAACTCCTCCGGCTTCATTGCCGCGATCTTCCCCTCGTACTTCTGGGGAGGAGGCACCGGAATGCCCATGCCGCCGCCCATTCCACCGGGCGCCATGCCCATCATCGGATCGCCTGGCATGCCCCCCTCCATGCCAGGCATCGCGCCTGGCATCGCCGGGCCGCCGGGCGCCATCCCGGGGGCACCCATCCCCTCGGCTCCTGGCATCCCGCCCTGGCCTCCGGTGGGCACGCCCGTGAAGGTACGCGTCGGGTCGCCGAACAACTCGGTCACCTGATTCGCGGGGCGGCCGAGCCGGATCCCCGCAAGCTGGTGCTCGCGGGCGCTCGCCTGCGCCATCGCGCCCAGAAGAGCGCATGTCGTGAGCGCGGCCACCCAGGTGAAACGACCGCCGCTCCGGCGGGGGCGGAGGAGTTCGCTTCTTGTTGAGTGTTTAGCCATCGTGTCGACACCTATCCTTACGGGCAGGGAGAGGCCCCAATCCCAATCAGCAATATTCGATTTCTGCAAAGACGCATCCTTCTGGTCTATTCTCGCGTACCCGACCGCGTTCCTTGTGTCACCACACAGAGACGCGCATCTGAGGCTCTCCCCACGGCTCGGGGGCCAGGTCAACCGCCCCAAAGAGCGATGGGTCGATGAAATCATCCGCGCCTCCCGCCCACACCATCTGAGTCCGCCGCCCGCGGGGCCCATCGGCATCGTCCAGAGCGATATCGAACCCCACGTAGCGCGAGCCAGGCGCGCCCAGGAGCGAGAGAGGAAGGCGGAGGTCGATTCGGTAGCCGCCCGGCATCAGGGCGCTGCGCACTTCGAGCGCCTGCCAGGCATCGGGAAGTGGCTCCAACGGTTTCCAGGACACTTCTTCCGCTGGGGTCGTTCCCGGTTGAACGAAGAGACCGATGACTCCCGGCTCCCAGTAAGGGCGTGCTTGCGCGCCCGCGGGCCGCGAGTCGAGATAGAGTTCGACGCAGTCGGAATCGAAGGCGTTCCACCGGTGGGCGTTTCGTACCAGCCGGTTATCCTCCACGGTCACCGTCAGGTGCAGGAAGTCCCCCTCGCGTATGAGAGTCGCCCTCCCTGAGAGATCGTCCGGGCCTCGCCACCCATCCCTGCCAAGGACAAGCCCCCTACCATCGATCACCAGCCCATCCTGTCCCGCTCGGACCACCGGGGTTGCCGTCAACCAGCGCAGGTCATAGCCAAAGCCGTCGCCCGCGCGCGCCCAGGCGAGAAGCCGCCGGCGTACCGGCGTGCCCTCTTTCGCGAGGGGCACCCAGAAGCTCACCGGGACCATCGCCTTCGTGCCCGGGTCAACGACCTGCCGCTGCTCCACGCCATCACACTCCAGGACCACGGTGACAGGATCCGGCCCTGGAGCCTCCACCAGGACCTCCACGGGGGCCGAGTCTGCCCGCGGGAAGTAGCGCGCGCCCTCCTGAATGCGAACGCGCACGTGGCGCTGGCAGGGGAGCAGCGTCTCCACCGCTTCGTAGAGGGATCGCGCCATCACCGCATGCAGGCGAGCATCGGGATGCCGGCCGAAAGGGAAGGGCCCGCGCGGTCCGGTGCCGCGCGCTCGGATCGCTCCATCGAAATCGGCGACCGGAATGCCAGCCCTCTTGCCAATCTCCTTGACCGCGCGCACCATCGGCGTGTCGGCATCGGGTGAGACGATGGGCGGGGTGGCCAGAAGGGCCGCGGTGCCAGGCTGCTCGCGGATCAAGCGCACGATCTCTTCCAGATCGCGCTCGAACTCCGCGGGCGCGCGCCCGAGTCCATGATCGTTGCCCCCGAATTGAACGGTAACCAGGTCGGGATCACGCGAGAGAACCTCGCGCTCAAGGCGGCGCATGCCGCCACGCGCCGTGTCGCCCGGAATCCCGGCGGGAATGAGGCGAATCCGTGCTTTTGGGTAGCGGCGCTGGAGCACGCTTCCGAAGATGGAGGGGTAGGCATCCCGCTTTGGGTCCGAAAGCTCGAAGCCCGCGGCCAGCGAGTCACCAAGGGCGACCACGGTGATCGTCTCGCCACGCTCCAGGCGCTCGGCCAGACGCGCGTGCGCGGGAGCCACGCCGAGTAGCGCCATCGCAAGCGCACATGCGCTAATGAAGCTGACCCGCCGCCGGGGAAACCGCCGTATCGCCAGGCGCTGGACCATCCACGTTGCCTCTACTGCCATACCTTGCCGGACGCGCCAGACGATGGCCCGCGAGATGCGCGTCTCTCCTCTCTCGGCCCCCGGGATACGAGCCCCGGCTCCCTATTGGATTCGCCACGATGTGCGGCCCCTCCTGGTACCGGGAATAGTGTCAGGAAGTATGGGCAGGAAATGTCGGGGCACCCGGCAGATCGCGTCCTGGATGCAGGAGTCCGCATCGCCTCGTGGAAAGGGGGGGTACCAAGGCCCTTGCCGCCGGATCCCCCGGCGCCTACGGCAAGGATTCTCGCCGCGGGTTGTGGATTACCGGGCATCTGAGACGGCGCGTGCCCGGTGTGGCACGCGTGCTCCCTGCTGGAGGTGCCGTTGGACAGGCGCGGCAACAGATCGCTTCTTTCCGGAGGGATGGTGCGTTCGTATGGCAAGTCAAGAAGTCCTATGGCCCATCTACCAGATTCAGAAGCTTGATGCACAGATCGCCTTGTTGCAGCGCGCGCGGGGGGCGTTGGATGATGGCGCGGCCCTGGCAGCGGAGGTAACCCAACACCGTGGCGATATTCTCTCTCTTCAGGAGAGCCTGCGCCAGGTCGACCGGGCGATACGAGAGCGCGAACTAGAGCTGGCGTCCCTGGAAGAAAAGCTTCAGAAGGTCGAGGCGATCCTTTACAGTGGCAAGGTGACGAACCCGAAGGAGCTTCGGGGGTATGAGGGCGAGCGCGAGTCGTTGCGCCGCCGGCGCGAGCGTCTCGAAGAAGAGACGCTGATTCGGATGGAGGAGAAGGACTCGCTGAACGAACGCCTGGCTGCCGCCCAGAAGGTGGAGAAGGAAGCGTATGCTCGGTGGCAGGCGCACGTGGCGAAGTTTCGCGCCGATGTAGCGGCGCTTGATGCGAAGTACGCGAAGCTCGTCGCCGAGCGCGATGAGGTGCGCGCGCGCGCCGATAGCGAGTTGTTGCGTCGCTATGACCAGCTGGCACGCCAGCGGAAGCAGCTGGTGGGACTGGTGGAGCAGAACGCGTGCGGGGCGTGTGGTATGCTTCTCCCGGCGCGTCTGGTGAAGGAGTATCAGGTGAACCCCGATGCCGAGCTCACCTGCCCCACGTGTTCGGCACACCTCCTCTGGCGGCTCCCCGGCGCGGATTCGGCGCGACCTGCCTGATTGGCACGGGTCTCGCACCCATCGTTTCCAGAGACGGGTTGCAGGGTAAGCCATTTCTGGGAGATTGGCGTGGTGATGCGGCGAAGCTGCCGCGCATGGGATGGCGTGTGATGCGTGCGAGTGGTCTGTGGTGGGTGGTTGTGGTGGCTCTCCTGGGTGGGGGGTGCGATTCACTCTCGCGTACGGAACTGGCGAGCGGCGTCGGCGATGCCGGCGGCCCCCAGGACGCGCGGGAGTCGCCCGCGCTGAGCAACCTGGCGGGGCTGCTCGAGCGGCAGGGCCTCCCGCAGACGTTGCTATGCAGCGGCACGACCTGGAGAGCGGTTGGTCTGGGCGGCTTTCGCAACGAGCAGCGCCTCGCGCCGGTGAAGCCCGGCATTGCTGGCTATACGCTGCTTCACGAGCGCGGCGCGCGGCGTGATGAGCCCCCGCGCCTCTACATTCGGGCGGGGGAGCGGGGCCCCCTGGCCCGCGTTTACGTGCGCTACGAGCCGGCACCGTGAGGAACGACGCGCCTGGCGCATCCCCGCGCCGCCCGGCGCGGGCATCGAGAGGTTTCCAGCCCACCTGGGAGTGGCGCGCGCTTGCCCTGCTTCTCATGGCAAGCATCCTCTATATCCATTTTCGTCCCCTGCTCACTGCCCTCATTCTCTTCCTGTTGGGGCTCTTGCTGGCGGTTGCGCTCCACCCGCCGCTCACGTGGCTTCAGGAGCATGTGCCCCTGCCGCGGGGCATCCTCGCCGGGCTCCTGGTGCTGTTGCTCCTGGGCGCCGTGTCGGCGCTCCTCTATTGGGTGGTCCCCATCCTGCTCGTGCAGGCCCTTCAATTGGTTGAGCAGCTTCCGCTCCTCTACGAGGATCTTCACCGCGGGCTCAGCGGCTTCGCGCGGCGCAACCCGGAGGTGGCCAACTACATTCTCCGTCAGATCGATGGGCCCCAGACCCAGGCCTTTGTCGCCGAGTTGGTGGCGAAGCTCGGCTCTTACGGATTTGCCTTGGGCGGGTCGCTGCTTGCCGCCCTTCTGGTGTTGGTGGTGGCGTTCTACAGCCTGGTCTACCCGATGCCCCTGGTAAGCGGGCTGTTGCTCTTCTGGCCATCGTCCGAGCGGGCGCGCGTGGCGCACAGCATCACGAACTCGCTTCACCGCGTCCGCACCTGGCTCTTCGGACTGGCGATCATGATGCTCGCCGTGGGTGTCGCGACCGCAGGGGTGCTGTGGCTTCTGGGGGTTCCCTACGCTCTCCTGTTCGGGCTTCTGGCGATGCTGCTGGAGGTGGTGCCCACCATCGGCCCGATCCTCGCCGCGGTACCCCCGGTGATCGTGGCGTTTCTCCAGGAGCCGGTCCGGGCGCTCTGGGTGACCCTCGCCTTTATCATCATCCAGCAGTTGGAGAACCACCTCCTGCTGCCAGGTGTCATGGGCGGAGCGCTTCGAGTCCATCCCGTCCTGATCGTTTTCGGCCTTCTGGTGCCGGGCACGCTCTTCGGAATCCTCGGCCTCTTCCTAGCGGTGCCCCTGATGGCTATCGGCCAGGCTGTGGTGCAGGAGTTCTACCACCCCGCGCGCGAGGAGAAGGAGACCGCCACGGAGCAGGCACGCACCGCGCTCGAGATGCAGAACCTTCGCGACCGCCACCCCTGAACCTCGCGCGCCGCCCGATCCTCGCGGTGTGGCGCCTGGCCGGGGTTTGCCCGGTACCACCCTCGGGTAACCTCTCTTCCGTGGAAACGATCCGATGGTTCACTACGTTGCGCAAAGAGGATGTGCTCATCGGCGGGGGGAAGGGCGCCAACCTGGGCGAGTTGACCGCTGCTGGAGTGCCGGTGCCCCCCGGGTTCGTGGTCACGTCTGATGCCTTCAACGGCTTTCTCCGCCAGTCTGGCCTGCGCGACCAGATCCTTGCCAGCCTCCGCAACCTCGATGTGAACGATACCGCCGCCCTGGACGGCGTGGCCGCGGAGCTACAGCGCGCCGTGCTTGCGGCCGAGGTGCCCCGGCAGACGGTGGAGGAGATTCACCACGCCTATCGGGAGCTCTCGCAGAGTTCCGGCGTGGGCGAGGAGTTCGTGGCCGTGCGTTCGTCGGCCACTGCGGAGGACCGGCCGCACACCTCTTTCGCGGGAATGAACGAGACCTTCTTGAATGTGCGCGGCGCCGATGCGGTGGTTGAGGCGGTGCGACGGTGTTGGGCCTCCCTCTATGGCGCGCGGGTGATTTTCTACCGCAGGGAGCAGGGCCTGGCTGAAGAGGGAATGAGCATCGCCGTCGCGGTCCAGAAGATGATCAACTCCGAGAAGGCGGGGGTGCTCTTCACCGAGAACCCCGCCACCGGCGACGAGAGCGTGCTCGTCATTGAGTCCTCCTTCGGCCTGGGCGATGCAGTCGTGAGCGGGAGTGTCCAGCCCGATTACTTCGAGGTGCGCAAAAAGGACCTGGCGATCCTCCAGCGGCGGATCGCCCACAAGAGCTTTGCCGACTTGCGCAGCGAGAGTGGCGAGAACATCCGCCGGGAGCTATCCGACGCCGAGGCGGAGGCACCCTCCCTCACCGATGAGGAAGTGCGCGCGATCGCTCAACTGGGCCTGCGGATCGGCGAGCACTACGGAACGCCTCAGGATGTGGAATGGGCGATTGAGGGCGGCCAGGTCTATATTGTCCAATCGCGCCCGGTGACGGCTACCGGGAAGGCGGCCACGTCCGCCGAGGAAGAGACCGCACCAGGGGATGGCATCCTGGTCCGTGGCCTGGGGGCCTCGCCGGGGATCGCGGTGGGTCGCGCGCGAGTGCTCGCCTCCGCTACCGAGGGCGCGCGCGTCCAAGAGGGCGACATCTTGGTGACGCGCATGACCGCGCCGGACTGGGCGCCCGTAATGCGCCGGGCTGCGGCGATCATCACCGATGAAGGCGGGATGACCGCGCACGCCGCCATCGTCTCGCGCGAGCTGGGGATCCCCTGCATTGTCGGCGCGGGCAACGCCACCGAGAAGATCCCGGACGGGGAGATCGTGACCGTCGATGCCCGGCAGGGGATTGTCTACCGAGGGAAGAGGGCCGAAACCGCCGCTCAGCAACCGCGCGCCACAGCTGCCACGGTGACTGCGGCGCCACCCGTCACCGCGACGCGCCTGCTGGTGAACCTGGGCGAGCCGGACTTAGCGGCCGAAGTAGCCGCGCGCCCGGTGGACGGCGTCGGGCTCCTCCGCCTGGAGTTTCTCGTTCTCTCGGTGACCAACAACGTCCACCCCCGCCGGTTGCTGGAGCAGGGGAGGGGCGATGAGTACCGCCAGAAGCTGGCCGAGGGCCTGCGCACCTTCGCGGCGGCGTTCGCGCCCAGGCCAATCATCTGCCGGAGCACCGACTTCCGGACCAACGAGTATCGCGGTATGGAGGGTGGCGAGGCGTTCGAGCCGCGGGAAGCCAACCCGATGATCGGCTATCGCGGCGCGTTCCGCTACGTCGCGGAGCCGGACCTCTTTCGCCTGGAGCTTGCCGCCGTGCGCGATGTGCGCGAGAAGGAGCGGCTCACCAACCTGCACCTGATGGTGCCCTTCGTGCGCACGCTGGGCGAGTTCCGCCGCTGCAAGGAGCTGATCGACGATTCGGGCCTTACCCGCGACCCGGCATTCCAGCTCTGGGTGATGGCTGAAGTACCCTCGATCCTCTACCGGCTTGCCGACTACGCCGCATTGGGCACCTACGGTGTCTCCATCGGCTCGAATGACCTGACGCAGCTGATGCTGGGCGTCGACCGCGACAGCGAGCGCCTGGCCCCCCTCTTTGACGAACGCGACGATGCCGTCATGGGCGCCATTCGCGACCTGATCGAGGGGGCCCATCGCGTGGGAATGCGGTGCTCCATCTGCGGACAGGCGCCGTCGGTCTACCCGGAGGTCACGGAGCGCCTGGTGGAGTGGGGGATCGACTCCATCTCCGTGAACCCGGACGCCATCGACGCCACGCGACGGATCATCGCCTCGGCGGAGCAGCGGCTGCTCATCGCTGCCGCCCGGCGGGTGAACCCCGGTGCGCACCCCTCAGACGGTTGAGACGGTCAGGGGGCCTCCGTTGGCCAGCGCGTGGGCACGACCTCGATAT
>DUUU01000371.1 GCA_012841485.1 Armatimonadota bacterium | reverse complement strand
CCGGCTGATCGCTCTCTGCCCCGAAGCCTCGGTCACGCTCCACGAGGAGTATCCTGGGCCGGGCGAGGTGATCCGCGGGGGCGGGAACAGCTATCGAGTGACGCGCCTGATCGAGATGCGCTGCCAGCCCACGCTCGATAAGCAGGCGGTCTACGCGGCTGCCGCGCGCGCGTCGTTGAGGGATCTGGTGGCGGCCATTCGCAATCCGGGGCATCGGGTGCGCGCCCCACTGGAAGCGGGTCTGGAGAGCCTGCGTATTGCCGCCTCTGTGGAGTAGGCCCGAGGGGCACACAGCACAGGCATCCTCTCGTGGGAGAGCACCTCTTCTCCACCCAGGGCCTCTATCGTGCCCACCGGCGTTGCATTACGTGCTGGGCAGCGGCCCTGCGTGGCGTTTCATGACATCTGTTGAGTATCAAGGTAGATCGCATGAAGATCACGGTTATCGGCACGGGGTATGTGGGCCTGGTCCAGGCGGTTGGATTGGCAGAGCTCGGACACGAAGTGGTCGGCATGGACCATGACGTGGCCAAGGTGCGCCGGCTGCAGGCGGGTGACCCGGTCATCTATGAGCCGGGCCTGGCCGAGCGGCTGAGGGAGCAGCAGGCTTCGGGCCGCCTTCGCTTCACGACGGAGATGGCGGTCGCCGTCCGGCATGCGCCCGTGCTCTTCATCTGCGTGGGCACTCCGCCACGCCCGGATGGCAGCGCCGATCTTTCGCAGCTGGAGGCCGTGGTGCGCCAGGTGGCGCGGGCGATGGACAGCTATCGTCTGGTGGTGGAGAAGAGCACCGTGCCCGTGCGCACGAGCAGCTGGGTCCACCGCACGCTCCGCCTCTATGCCCCTCGCGGCGTTGAGTTCGATGTCGCGTCCAACCCGGAGTTCCTCCGGGAAGGCCGGGCTATTGAAGACTTCTTCAACCCCGACCGGATCGTGCTTGGCGTCACTTCCCAACGGGCCGCTGCCCTCCTCAACGAGGTGTACGCCCCCTTCGACTGCCCCAAGATCGTCACCGATCCAAACACCGCGGAGATCATCAAGCACGCCAGCAACTCCTTCCTGGCGCTGAAGATCTCCTATATCAACTTGATTGCGGAGCTGTGCGAGCGAACGCAGGCGGACGTGCATGTCGTCGCCAAGGCGATGGGCCTGGACCCGCGCATCGGCCCCCAGTTTCTCGAAGCGGGCCTCGGCTACGGCGGCGCCTGCCTTCCGAAGGATATCCAGGCGTTCATCGCGATTGGGGAGGAGCATGGCCTGGACTTCAGCCTGCTCCGCGAAGCGGATGAGATCAACCGGGGTCGGGTGGATGTCGTCATCCAGAAGCTGCGCCGCGCGCTCTGGAATCTGGAAGGGAAGCAGATCGCCATTCTGGGGCTGGCGTTCAAGGCAAATACCGATGATGTGCGCGGCTCCCAGGGCCTTGCTGTGGCCGGCGCGCTTCTCGAGCAGGGCGCCCGCGTGCGCCTCTACGACCCGCACGCCGGAGGGCGCGCCCGCGGGGCTATGCCTCCCTCCGAGAGCGTCTACTACGCGGACGGGATCTGGGATGCGCTGCAAGAGGCCGACGCCGCGGTGATCGCCACGCCCTGGGAGGAGATACGCGCGCTCGACCTGGCGCGCGCGGCACGGACAATGACGACGCCCATCGTGGTAGATGGCCGGAACCTGCTCGACCCCGAGGCTGCGCGCGCCGCCGGCATCGAGTATCATCCCGTGGGCCGGCCCCCGATGCACCTGCTCTAGAAGGGCGAACACGGGACGACTAATGGACTCCCAACAGAGCGAAAAGCACGTCACTGTCGAGATCGCAATTCACGGCCGTGGCGGGCAGGCAGCCAAGACCTGTGGCGAGATGCTGACGCACGCCCTCTACTGCAAGGGCTTGCATCCGCACGGCCAGCCACGCTACACCGCGGATCGCATGGGTGCACCTGTCTCCTACGCCATCCGCTTCCGCCCCGATGGATCCCGGGTCTTTGATCGATCCTGGAGCCATCGTCCGCAGTTTGTGTTGCTGTTTGACCTCTCCCTGGTGGAGCAGCTGGACCTGGCCTCGACCTGGGAGCCGGACGCCACCATCGTGCTGAACGCCCGGCAGGAGACACCGCTGCCCACCTGCCTGGCCTCCTCGCGGGTGGCGCGCGTGGACGCGACGCGCATTGCCCGCGATGTGCGCCTGATGAAAGGGAGTGTGCCGATCCTGAGCACCGCGATGTCCGGCGCGTTTGCCCGAGTGTCTGGGCTGGCAACGCTGGACGACGTGTTGCGCACGATCCGCGACGTATCGCACACGGCGGTCGGTCGCGTCGTCGAGGCCAACCTCAACGCCGCGCGCCGCGGCTATGCCGAGGTGATCCTGCCCTGAGCCTGGAGCGGGCCACGGAACGCGGTCACGCCCGGAAGCGGCGCAGGCGCAGTGAGTTGAGCACGACGCTCACCGAGGAGAAGGCCATGGCGGCGGCGGCGAACATCGGGTTGAGCAGGATGCCAAACGAAGGGTAGAGCGCGCCCGCGGCCAGGGGGATGAGCGCCGAGTTATAGAAGAAGGACCAGAAGAGGTTCTGGCGGATGGTGCGCATCGTTGCCCGGCTCAGCGCGATGGCGTCGGCGATGGAGCGCACGTCGCCGCGCACCAGGGTGATATCCGACGACTCGATGGCCACATCCGTGCCCGTGCCGATGGCGATCCCGATATCCGCCGCGGCGAGCGCCGGGGCGTCGTTGATCCCATCGCCAACCATTGCCACGCGCTTGCCCTCTGCCTGAAGCCTGCGCACCTCCTCGGCCTTTTCCCCCGGAAGCACCTCGGCAAGCACGCGGTCGATCCCCAGCTCCCGCGCGACCGCTCCGGCTGTGCGCCGGTTGTCGCCGGTGAGCAGGACCACCTCCAGGCCCATCTGGCGCAGGCGCGCCACCGCCTCTGCCGCCCCTGGTTTCAGCGTGTCGGCCACCGCGAGGACCCCGAGAGCCCGAGACTCATCCGCCACGCAGAGGGGCGTCTTCCCTGCTTCGGTGAGGCGCTGGACTGCGTCCTGCAGAGGCCCCAGATCCAGGCCGCGCTCCGCGAGAAGGCGGGGGCTTCCCAGCCAGAGGGTGCGTTCCTCTACGCGGGCACGCACCCCGCGCCCGGCCAACGCCTCGAACTCCTGGGCAGGAGCGAGCGCCAGCCCCTGGGCCTGCGCCTCGCGCACCACGGCCTCCCCGAGGGGATGCTCCGAACCGCGCTCTACGGAGGCAGCCAGGCGGAGCAGCTCCGTCGAGTCCACGCCCCCAGCGGGGATGATGTCGGTGACCCACGGCTCGCCACGGGTCAGCGTGCCGGTCTTGTCGAGGATCACGGCATCCAGGCGCTCCGCGATCTGGAGCGCCTCGCCCCCCCGGATCAGGATGCCAAGCTCGGCGCCTTTGCCCGTGCCGACGAGGATCGCGGTGGGCGTCGCCAATCCGAGAGAGCAGGGGCAGGCGATGATCACCACCGCCACGAAGAGGAGCAGCGCGAAGGTGAAGCGAGTCTGCCCCGCCGGCACGTAGGCGCTCCCGAAGGCATACCATCCCAGGAAGGTGAGCAGGGCGATTGCGATCACGGCTGGAACGAAGTAACTCGCTACCACGTCGGCCAGGTGCTGGATCGGCGCCTTGCGCGCCTGCGCCTCCTCAACCAGGCGGATGATCTGGGCGAGCATCGTCTCCTTCCCCACGCGCGTGGCCCGGAAGCGGAAAGTGCCCGTCCGGTTGAGCGTGGCCCCGATCACCAGGTCCCCGGGATGCTTCTCCACGGGGATGCTTTCGCCGGTCACCATCGACTCATCCACCGCGGAGGCGCCGTCGAGCACCTCGCCATCCACGGGGATCTTCTCGCCGGGCCGAACCACGACCACGTCACCGACCTGCACGTCATCGATGGGGAGATCGACTTCCGTTCCGTCGCGCACCACGCGTGCCGTTCGCGGGCGCAGGCCGACGAGCCGGCGGATCGCCTGAGACGCCTGGCCCTTGGCGCGGGCTTCCAGCGTCCGACCGAGGAGGATGAGGGCGATGATGGCCGCCGAGGTGTCGAAGTAGAGCGGGGCGTGACCCTCCGGCGCGATGGCGGTGGGAAAGAGCAGAGCCACCAGGCTATAGAAGAAAGCGGCGCTCGTGCCAAACGCGATCAGCGTGCTCATGTTGGTGGTGCCGTGCCTGGCTGCGGCCCACGCCTGCGCGTAGAAGCTGCCCCCCGCCCAAAATTGCACCGGCGTGGCCAGGGCGAGCATCAGCCATCCGACCCACGCCGGGGGCACGTGCCCGGGCCAGGGCACCATCGAAAGGACCATTACCACGCCCGCGGCAGGGATGCTGAAAAAGAGGCGCGAGCGCAGCCGGGAGAGT
>DUUU01000370.1 GCA_012841485.1 Armatimonadota bacterium | reverse complement strand
GGCCAGACCGATGTCGCGGGCCTGCGCGATGACTTCGGCGGGGGTCAGCGTGCCATCCGAAAAGGTTGTGTGCGTGTGTAGATCTGCTCTTTGCATCTGTGTTCCTCAACTCCGCTGCCCACTTTCCCCTGCGGTGCCGTGACGAACCGCTCCGCGATGGTGGCAATTCATCGCGCCAGGGTACGGATCGAGCCGAAGGCGGTATAATAGGAGGAGAGATGGCTGCCATGAACTCGGAATCATGCCAGGGGTGTGCTCGCGCGCGCCAGGAGGAGGGGTTCGCGGTGCCCGGCTCCCGGGAGTGTCTGGGCTGCCGGCGCGCCTTCGCGTGTCGCACCGATCTGCCGGACCTCTGGAGCGTCCGCCCGCCGAGCGGGGCCGATATCCGTTGCGATGCGCGCGGGGTCACCTTCACCGCGCCGCTTCCAGACGCGCTCTGCTACGCGCTGCTCCTCCTTGCCTGCCTGGTGTCCGCGGCGTGGATGATTCACTACGGCGTGCTGCTGCCCGCCATCGTCCTGGGAGGCCTCATCGGCCTGGGAGCGCGCGCGCTGCGCTGGCGTGGCGTCCGGCACACCTGGGGCGTGTGGGATCGCCGAGTCTGGCACGTCGCGGCGCTGGGGGCGCTCTCGATCCGGCGGGGCTATCCCGCCGGCGCCGTGCGCGCGTTCCATTGCGCCGGGGCACGCGCCGATGGCCCTGTCTGCTTCCATATTGGCCCGTGGACCATCCCGGTCACTCATCTCCCCTCCGCGGCGGACAATGAGTGGCTGATGCGCGAGCTGAACGACCGCCTGGCACGCGAGAGACGGAGAATCGAACGCTCCGCTCGCGCCGGGTGAGGGCGGAGCGGAGCAGGCATAGGGCATCTCCGCCAGCGGGGGCGCGCTCCCTGGCAAGGGGCGTCACTCTTCGCGCACGGGCGTCTGCCGCATGAACTCCTCGGTCTCCGCCAGCGAGCGAATCCCGTTTGTCGCGCCCATCGCGGTGACGGACAGGGCGCCCACCGCGTTCCCGAGCCGGGCCGTCTCCACGAGCGAGCGCCCGGTGACGATCCCGGTGATGAAGCCAGCAACCCACGAATCGCCGGCCCCGGTGGCGTCTACGGCTTCCACCTGGTAGGGAGGAAGCTGGTGCTCCTCATGGGCCGAGCGGACGTAGCATCCCTTCTCGCCCAGTTTGATGCCGACATGCTTCACGCCGGCGGCGAGGAAGACGCGGGCCATCGCGGCTGGGTCACGCTCGCCGGTGAGCATGCGCGCTTCCTCATAACTGGGAACGCAGTAGTCGGTGTAGGGAAGGCAGGGGCCCACGGCCTCCATCCAGCGGCCGCGCCCATCCCAGGCGGTGTCGAGGACGGTGGTGACGCCCAGCTCCTGGGCTCGCTTCAAGACGCCGGCTAGCGGGGCGCCATCCAGCTTCGGGATGAGCAGCGCCGCGCCGATATGCAGCACCTTGGCGCGCCCGACGATATCGAAATCCACGTCATCGGCACCTAGTTCGGCGTTGGCCCCCAGGTAGTGAATGAAAGAGCGCTCGCCACTCGGAGCGACGCAGACCATGGAAGCCGAGGTATTCACGCCCTCTTGCCGGCGTATTCCTGCGGTATCCACTCCCTCGCGCTGCAACGCGGCGATGAGATAGTCACCGAAGGCGTCTTGTCCCACTTTGCCGATGATGCCCGCCGAGAGCCCCAGGCGCGATAGCGCCACGGCAGTGCTCATCGCGCATCCGCCGGTGTGCAGCTCAAACTGGTCGACCAGAACCAGCTGCCCTTCTTCAGGCCATTGCTTGATGGGCTTGGCCACCACGTCGGCGACCAGGATGCCCAGCGATACGACGTCGCTCACGCCAGTTACCTCCCTTAGCGGCCGACCGGACGCTAGGACCGACCGGCTACCATGGTCTTGACGGCTCCACCCGCTTCAGCAACCTCCATCACGCGCGGGAAATCGTCGAGCGGAAGCCGGTGCGAGACCAGCGGATCTACCTTCACTCTGCCGCTGGCGATCAGGTCGATAGCGCGTGCGTGCGTGCAGGGATTGATATAGGATCCGATGATCGTCAGTTCGTTCAGGAACACCTCGTAGGGCCGGATGGGTACTTCGGCCTCCTTCGGGTTGACCCCGAAGAGAAGCACCCGCCCGCCGCGCCGGGGGAGTGTCAACGCCTGGGCCACAGTGCCCGGATGGCCGACACACTCGATCACCAGATCCGCGCCGATCCCCGTCAGATCGCGCACGACCTCCGTGAGATCCGTCGATCTGGGGTTAAGCACGGTATCTGCTCCCAATGCGCGTGCCAACTCCGCCTTTTCCTCCGAGGGTTCAGAGACGATCACCCGCGACGCGCCCGCCAACCGGACCAACTGGGTGATCAGCAGGCCAATCGAGCCTGCACCTAGGATCACGACCGTATCAGAAGCCTGGATCTGCGCGCGGTCGATCCCATGAACGCAACAAGCCAGCGGCTCCACGAACGCCCCTGCCTCCCAGGGGAGGTCGAGGGGCAACTGGTATACCTGCTTCGCGGGCGCCAGGCAGAACTCCTGGAAACCACCTGGTCGATTTACCCCGAGAGCCGTGAGGTGGCTGCACAGGTGTATCTCGCCGCGCCGGCAGAAGGGGCAGACGCCGCATGAGATGTTTGGGTCAACGGTGACGTGGTCGCCCACGCGCACATGCTCGACCGCGGCGCCGGCCTCCACCACCTCGCCGCTGAACTCATGACCTGGGATCACCGGATAATCGGCACGGAATCCACCGTGAAAGATATGAAGATCGGTGCCGCAGACGCCACACGCTCGCACGCGGATCACGACTTCATCGGCTCCGGCGTGGGGCATGGGAAGGTCTGCGAGGCGCACCGAGCGCGGTTCATCAATGACAACAGCTTTCATCAAGCCCTCCACCCCTCATGCTACCATAGAGAGCAGCGCGGTCGCAAGGCTGCGAGCATACCTCGCCGGCGCTGAGCGAACCAATGCCATGCCACAGAGAGAGCGGCGCGGCCACAAGGCTACTCCAGACTCTGCATCGTCGGAGGTGCCTGGGGCGTTTCGGGGGCCTCCAGGAGGCGGCGCGCCGCCGCTAGGGGCGCGCGGATGAGCTGGCGAACGCCCATGGGGTCCACCTCCGGCTTGAGGGTGCGCGCGAGCGAGAGGGCACCTTGAAGCGCGCGCACGCTGTGCCCCTTCAAGCCCAGTTCGCGCGTCATTCGGTCCAACTCTTCGAGCTCGGCCTGGGCCACCTCAATCGGCGTGGCCTGCAGCGGGTTGAGCTGAGTGATGATCACCGGCTGCTCGCTGAGATCAATGCGGAGGCGCTTGCCCTTCCTATGCCGGGCGATCACCTTGCCGTCGAGATTGCGCACCTCCACGGTCTCGTAGGTGCGCGGCAGGAGGTGGATGCGGCGCTTGCCCTTGGGCGACCACATCAGGATGCGGTAGCCCGACTGGTCGCGGATCCCGAAGCCGCGAAGATCCGGCCCGAGGTCGATCGGGTCCCACCCGGCCAGGGTCGGAATCCACCAGCAGTCTTCCCGCACCGGGCCGGGCTCTGCGCCGACCGGCAGCTGCTGGTGGCCGAAGCCACCCGTCTCGCGGATGCTATGCGGGAAGAGGAGGTACCGGGGCGTATAGTCGGCGGCATCGTCACGGCTCTCCTGCGTGGCGCGCTGGGCCGCAACCCACGCTGGCAGATCCGCGGGCGCCGTGGATGGCGGCGCGACAAACCATCCCTTCGCGCCGGCCTGGCGCACGGTGTTCACGGCCGCCTCAAGCCGCGGCGCCGTGTCGCACGCCTCCAGGGCGAGCGCCAGGCACCAGGGCCGGCTTGCCGCGAGGCGCGCCGCGCCGATGGCGGTGGCTGTTTTGGCGGGCACGTGCTCTGGGGTGGCGCGCAGCCCGATGCCGGCGAACCCGCCAGACGGCTGGTTGTTGATGTGGAAGTAGCGAATGCTGCCCGCACACTCCATCACCACCGGCACGTCGGCGAGTTGCTCGGCGATGAACTGGGCGAGTTGGTTGACCTGCTCGCGCAGCGAGTGCTCGCGGAAGTAGAGGTGATCATACCAGAAGCGCGACTCGCCGGGGTTGATGGCGTAGCAGCGCGACTCCTTCTCATCCAGCAGGTAGCCCGTCGTCCGTCCTCGGGCCGATGAGATGGCCAGGGGAACAAGCCGCGCGGCGGTCTGTAGATCGCTCGGAAGCTCGCCGCGGAAGTCCCACTGAGAGCGCAACGCCTCGATCTTGCGGTACTTGCGCGCGAGAAACGCCTCAAACTCCAGGCGGTAGGCTTCCGAAGTGGGTACGAGGTAACCCGCAGATCCGTCGAGGTCGATGATGCCGGCCAGTGGATGTACAAAGAAACGAAGTCCGCTCCCGAACTTGAGTGGCGCCAGGGCGATCAGCGAGTCGCGGACCGCGCCAAAGTGGCTCCACAGGTCGGGCAGACCGGGCGTGCTGGCGAGGAGCGGGCGCAGCTCGATGATCGTCTCCTCGCGAGGCGCCTTATCGAGGTTTGCCGTGGCCCGCAGGCCACCCTCCCCCGGAGAGGCCTTCGCCCAATCCACGCGCAGCAGCGCGCCGGAATCCACGCCGATGCTCGCCGCGGCGATGCGCTGGGCGCGGAGGTCGGTCACATCGGGGAGGGTGATCTTCGTCGCGTGCTCGCCCGCCGTCTTCAGGGGCCCCAGGCGGAACGCGCCCGCGCGCACATAGTAGCCCGCCGCTGGCTGGATAGGAGCGATGGGCAGGGCGATCCCATAGCACAGCCCCAGCGCCTCGAGCTGGTCGATCAGGCGCTGCCAGGCGTCGACCGGTATCGCAGGCGCGGGCCGGTCGGGCTGGATCAGCACGTCGCGAATGCCGGCTTCTTTCCACGCGCGCAGCAGGGCGGAGTCGGCTTCCCACGCCTCCGGCTTCTCGGGCTCTGCCAGGGAGCGCGGCTGGAACACCATCCCGGCAGGAAGGTAGGGGACGCCGTCCCACAGGAGCGCGAACGCCTCATTGACGCGCCATGGGTGCGGGACGCCATCGCGATCCTGGTAGGTGCCGGCTGCCCCAGGCGGGGCGGCGATCACCGGCGGGGCGGGCTCTGCTTTCTCTGCCGCCGCGGCCGGCCTGACCAGGGGAAGGAGCGCGGTGGCCGCCGCGACCGCGAGGAGAATAGCGTATGAGAGAGAGCGGTGGCGTCGCATTCTCGTGCCAGGTTCCTTTCCAGGGCGATGGGGTGACGAAGGCATTGTATCATAGGGGTAGGGGGGAGTCAATGAACGCTGCGCGCCTCGACGGGCGCTATTTGGGGGAGTTGATCGCCAATCCGGCAAGGATGCGCCCCGAGCCCATGCGCACTTTCCCGTTGACGGCGAGCGTGGCCGAGCTCCCGCCATCCAGGTTCATCGCATCCTGCGCGCCCAGGCGTACGAAGGTACGCGCGAACTCGGTCAGGGTGACATCGGATTGCGCCACGATGAGGAGCTTCCCGTCGCGAGTGAGCCCGAGGCCCACGTGTCGCGTCCGCCGGGCCACATCGTTCCGGAAACCCTCCCGCGATCGCGCGACGGCGACCCGGCCATTCGTCACGAGGCGCGGCCCAGCTTGTACGAGCGTGCGCACATTCGTGAGTGGACCCGAACTCGTGTAGAGCCGGCCTCCCTTCTCATACACCTCCAGGATACGCACGCGCTGCTGGCCGTTCACCT
>DUUU01000369.1 GCA_012841485.1 Armatimonadota bacterium | reverse complement strand
TCCCCTCCTGCCTCCATCCTGTGGGATGCGCGCGCTCCATGGATCTTTCGCTTCGCTGTGGCTGAAGGCGAAGAGCGCGGAACGGGGGGTGCTCCCCCCGGCCGTCCAGCGCGGATGTTTACCTCAGCGTGATGCCCGCGGTTGCTCCCATCCCCATCCCAGATGCTGCTACACAAAGCGATCACGGCTATGGTATAATCTGTGAGGGAGATGGGGTAACATAGATCCGCCGGCAGGATCACCACCACTCGGCCTGTGAGCACCGCCAGGGCTGCCCGGCGCCTTGCCGGCCCGCCCGATCTTCCGGTTGTTCTTGGGCCTGCGCCCGGATGGCGAAAGGGGAGAGCGTGCTGCATCCCAACGACTACAAGGGCAAGCTGATCGTCGTCGAAGGCATCGATGGCAGCGGCAAATCCACGCAGATCGCCTTGCTCAACAAGTGGTTGCAGTCTCAAGGGCGGGCGGTCTACTTCAGCGAGTGGAACTCATCGGATCTGGTCAAGAGCACCACGCGGCTGGCGAAGAAGCGGCGGGCCTTCACCCCGACGACGTTCAGCCTGCTTCAGGCCACGGACTTTGCCGACCGCTGGGAGAACCACATCCAGCCGCTGCTGAAGGCAGGCGCCATCGTCCTGGCGGACCGATACGCGTTTACCGCCTTTGCTCGCGATGTCGCGCGCGGGGTGGACCGGCAATGGGTGCGCAACCTCTACTCCTTTGCTCCCCGCCCGGATATCGCGCTCTACTTCCGGGTGCCCCTCCAGATCGCCGTAGACCGCATCCTCTCGGCGCGCGCGCGGATCAAGTACTATGAGGCCGGGATGGACCTGGGTCTCTCCGATAGCATCGTCACCAGCTTCCGCCTCTTCCAGCAACGCATCCTGGATGAGTACGATAGGATGGTGGACGAGTTCGGGCTCACCGTCATTGACGGCACGCTCCCGATCCAGCAGCAGCAGCAGCAGGTGCGTTCGATCACGCGGCGGGCCCTCCTTGGCGGCCAGGAGCTGCCCGCGCCTGGAAATGCGGGAGGCGAGGGGCGATGAGGGAGGCTACCTTCTACGGCGCCGGGTTTCCGTATGCCCCGGCGCCACAACTCGAAGGAAGGCTCATCGTGTTGGAGGGCACGGATGGCGTCGGGCGCTCCACGCAGATCGGGCTCCTGAAGCAGTGGCTGGAGGAGGAGGGCTTCGGCGTCTCCAACACCGGTCTGGCGCGCTCGCCGCTCACTCAACCGGGGCTCGACGCGGCGAAGGCGGGGCACACCATGGGCCGGTTCACCATGAGCCTCTTCTATGCCACGGACTTCGCCGACCGCCTGGAGAACCAGATTCTCCCCGCGCTGCGCGCCGGGTTCTACGTGCTTTCCGATCGCTACTTCTACTCCATCATCGCGCGCGACGTGGTGCGCGGCGCCGATCCCGAGTGGGCGCGCAAGGTCTACGGCTTTGCCCTCAAGCCGGACATCGTTTTCTATCTGAAGGTGGATGTCCCCACGCTCGTACAGCGCATGCTGCAGGGCCGCGGCTTCAACTACTGGGAATCGGGCATGGATATCCGCTGCGCGCACAACCTGTACGATAGCTTCTGCCGCTACCAGGCCCTCGTCATCGAACAGTTCGATCAGATGGCGGATGAGTTCGGCTTCATCACGATCGACGCGACCCGGTCGGCGCGCGAGGTGTTCGAGGACCTTCGCGCGCACATCCGCAAGCTGGAGACACCGTAGGCGAGCCATGGAGATCCAGCCGGACGAGAGTTACCGGCTCTTCGCCGCCAAGGCGCTGCATAGGCGCCTTCAGGTGCTCTCGCACGAGATCGAAGGCGTGCGCCGGGCGGACGGCATCGAATGCGTCTATCGCATGCGCGTGGCATCGCACCGGCTGCGTGCCGCATGCCGCCTGCTGGAGGTGCTAGGCGATCTCCATGACTGCGATCTCTAGATCGCCTTCTTGCCCCAGTCTCTAGAGGGGGAGCGCCATCGCAAGGAGCCGTTCCTCACCTACGCGCGCTCGGTGCGGCGGCTGTCTTGCGGCCTGAGCGCGCCCTGGCCGACCGCGAGCGGGCCGGCCGGCGAAGGGGGCCACGCATGAAAGTGGCGCTCATCGGTGATATCCATGCCAACCTGCCGGCGCTCGAAAGCGTGTTGGCCCATGCGCGGCAGAAGGGCGTGGATGCCCTCTGGAACGTGGGCGACTCCGTAGGCTATGGCGCCTTTCCCGACGAGGTAGTCGCCCGCCTCCAGGAGAGTGGCGCCCTCAGCATCCTCGGCAACTACGACCGGAAGGTGCTGAGGCAGAAGGGGAAGAAGAATAAGGAACCGCGTGGCAAGTGCCCGGAGAAGTGGCTTGCCTGTCGCTGGACCTATGATCACCTCTCCAAGGCAAGCCGGAAGTATCTCCGCTCCTTGCCGGAGGCGGCACGCCTGGGTGCAGATGGCAGGCGCATCCTGCTGGTTCACGGCAGTCCAGAGAGCATCAAGGAGCCGCTCACTCCGGAGACGCCAGCGGCGCGTCTTTGCGAGCTGGCAGAGCAAGCGCAAGCCGATGTAGTCATCTGCGGGCACTCTCACCAACCTTTCAAGCGGAAGGCGAGCGGGGTGTGGTTCATCAACACGGAGAGTATCGGCCGCCCGGATGACGGGGATCCCCGCGCATCCTATGCGATCCTTCAGATTGGTTCCCGCTTTCTCCGGATGCGCCACTATCGGATCGCCTATGATGTCGAGCGCGCGGTGGCGGCCATTCGCGAGCGCCGCCTGCCCGAGCTTTTCGCGCAGACGGCGCGGCGAGAGCACAGCCTCGATGCACTCATCCAACAGTTCGAAGAAGGAGCAGGAAGTTGGCCCAGGGGAGGTTCTATCCGGAGGTAACGGTCGCGCTGCTGGCACCCCACGCGATGGCAAAGAGGGTTTTCGCGCCCCGGCATCG
>DUUU01000368.1 GCA_012841485.1 Armatimonadota bacterium | reverse complement strand
CGGTCATAGGGGCACTGCGGCTCCTGGGCTACGAGAACATCGCGGCAGCAATGCGGTCCATCGCATGGCGACAGGAGGCAGTTCGCCTCGTCTGCGGCTTTGACCCATGATAATCGAAAGGCCCTGCTGCACCGGCAGAGTGCTCTTCCCAAGGCAGGCGTCCTGGAGTATAATAGGGTCGAGAGCACGACGGAGCAGGGGGCAGGGCCATCGCAGGAGGTATCCCCTGGGAGTAAGAGCCGTGGCCGGCCGGTCTGGAGGTGGCGGAGAGGCGACTCTTACCGTCCCGGATCGGCGGCGTGCCCCTGGCGCCGTGGCTGATTGGATCCGGCACGTGCGCCTGCACGGCCCGCGCTCTTTCATGACCGCCGCGCCCGGGGACAGTTGGGGGGTACTGAAGCCACCGGGAAATAGGCATCCGAGAAGCTGGAGGTGCCTGATCTAGGTTCGCAACAAAGCTCGGAACGCACGCGGCGATGGTCCGGAGTGCCGGTCGCCATTCGTAAGGATTGAAGAACAATGCATCTCATTTTGAAGGAAGAGGTCTTCATCTGCTCGGCGGCGCGAACGCCTATCGGGCGCTTTGATGGCAACCTGGCGGAGTTCAGTGCCATCGATCTGGGAGCGGTTGCCCTTGCGGCTGCCCTGGAGCGCGCGGGGGTTGACCCGGCGCGTGTGGAGGCTGCCACCCTGGGCAACGTGGTGAAGAGCGGCCTGGGCATGGCTCCCGCGAAGGCGGCCGCAGTGAAAGCCGGTCTCCCTGGGACCGTCGTCGCTCGGTGCGTCGATTCTGTCTGCGGTTCCGCGCTCGAGGCGGTGAATATGACCGTCGAGGCGATTGCCGCCGGGGTGATGCAGGTTGGCGTGGCGGGTGGCATGGAGGCGCGCAGTCAGGCGCCGTACCTCCTCGGTCCCAAGTTCACGCGCAACGCGGGCGACTTCCAGAAGGGGAAGCGACCGCGCATGAAGCGCGCCGGCGCCTACCGCTGGGCCTTCGATGGCGCCGAGCCGGAGCAGCTCAAGGCGCTTGAGATGAAGGATTCGGTGAGCTACGACGGCCTCTTCTGGCCTGCTGAACGCAAGTTTATGCGCGAGTATGCCCTTGTCTTTGCCAAGAAGCAGGGTTACACCGTGGAGCAGATCAACACCTACGCCGAACAGAGCCACCGCAAGGCACGCCTGGCCATCAAGAGCGGCTGGTTCGCCGACGAGATCGCGGCGTGCGGCGACGTCGCGGCCGACCAGGTGGTCTCCGATGAGAGGCTCGCGGCGATGCGCGAGGAGTGCGCCGAGGACCCGGCTGGCAGCTACAACGCCTCCGTGCCCGCGGACGGCGCCGCCGCCGTCGTTGTCGCTTCTGGCACCGCCGTGAAGGCGCTGGGACTGACGCCCATGGCCCGGGTGATGGCGTGTGGCCGGGTACACTGCCCGGCGCCGGAGTTTCTCACCGCGCCTGTGGATGCCGCCAACGAGCTCTCGGAGGCTCTGCGCGCCGCCGGCCAGCCCGGCGATTTCCCGATCATCGAGGCAAACGAGGCCTTTGGCATCCAGCTCCCCTTCTTCGAGGCGAGCTTCCCCGGCGCCGCGATCAACATCCACGGCGGGGCCGTCGCCCTGGGCCACCCGCTTGGCGCCGCGGGCGCACGCCTGCTCACCACGCTCCTCTATGCGATGAAGCGCTATGATCACCCGCGCGGCCTGGTCACGCTCTGCTTCGGGGGCGGTGGCGCTGTCGCGATCGCTGTCGAACGCTGCTGAGGGAATACCATGAAGCTTGTACAGTTCGGCGCCGGGAACATCGGCCGCTCCTTCATCGGCCAGCTCTTCTCGCGTGCCGGGTATGAAGTGGTCTTTGCCGACGTCGTCCCCGAGGTGATCCGCCTCCTCAATGAGCGCGGGCGTTACCGCGTCGAGATCAAGGACGACCCGCCGGGAACGATCTGGGTAGAGAATGTGCGCGCGGTGGATAGCCGCGACCGCGACCGGGTTGTCGGCGAGTTGGCCACCGCCGATATTGCCGGCACGGCCGTGGGTCCCGCTGCCCTTCCGCACCTCTTTCCGGTGCTTGCCGCGGCGCTGCGCTTGCGCCAGGAGCAGGACGCGGGCCCGCTGGATGTCATCCTCTGCGAGAACCTGCGCGGAGCGGCCGCTACGGTGCGCGAGGGCGTGGCAGCCCTTCTCCCGGCCGATTTCCCCCTTGATGAGAGCCTGGGCCTGGTAGAGACCAGCATCGGCAAGATGGTGCCGATTATGACCGCGGCGCAACGCGCCGCCGATCCTCTCGCCGTCCATGCCGAGGCCTACAACACGCTCATCTGCGACGCGCGCGGCTTTCGCGGCCCCATCCCGAACGTGCCGGGGCTCGATCCCAAGCAGAACATGCGTGCCTACGTGGACCGGAAGTCCTTTATTCACAACCTGGGACATGCGATCACCGCCTACGTCGGCTACGTGCGCGACCCGCGCATGGTCTATCTGTGGGAAGCGGTGGAGCGTCCGGATGTGCGCGAGGTGGCCGAGGGCGCGATGTGGGAGTCGGCGCGGGCGCTCATCCGCGAGTATCCCGAGGAGTTCACCGAGGCAAACCAGCGCGAGCATATCGAGGACCTTCTGAGGCGCTTTGCCAACCGCGCCCTGGGCGATACGATCTTCCGCGTGGGCCGAGACCTGCCGCGCAAGCTCTCCCCGGAGGATCGTCTGGTCGGAGCGCTGCGCCTTGGCCTGCGCCACGGCCTCTCCGCGCCAAACACGCTTCTGGGCATCGCCGCCGCTCTGCATTTCCGCGCGGTCGATGAGGAGGGCCGGCTCCATCCCGCCGACGCACAGTTCGTCGAGGAGTGGATTCCACAGGGCCCCGAGAAGATTCTGACTGGAGTGTGTGCCCTGAACCCGGATGTGCCGGCCGAAGCCGAGTGCATCCGCGAGGTGGCGGCTGCCTGCCACCGCCTCGGAACCGGCGCCGGGCTGTAGCGCCGCGTCCAGATACCGCCTCGGCGGGGGGATGTGGGTGTAGTTCAGCGATCCCGTGCCATTCCTGGGGATCGCTATGGGACGAGGAGATAAGACTGATGGATATCATTGGGCAGATCAAGGCGCGTGCGCGAAGCGCCGGCCTGACCATCGCGCTTCCCGAGGGGGAGGAGGAGCGCACTGTCGCCGCCGCCGCGCAAGTGATGCGCGAGGGCATCGCGAAGATCATCCTCCTGGGCCGCGAGAAACAGGTGCGCGCAACCGCCGCGCGCGTGGGCACCGACCTCAGCGACATTCCGATTGTGGATCCGTCCACCGATCCTCGGCTTGAGGAGTACTCTGATCGTTACTACGAGATGCGCAAGGCCAAGGGGATGACCCCGGATCAGGCGCGCGTTGCCATGTGCGATCCGATCCATTTTGCCGCCATGATGGTGAAGCTTGGCCAGGCGGATGGCTACGTCTCGGGCGCGATCCACGCCACCGCCGAAGTGCTTCGCCCGGCGCTCACGATCATCCGTCCGGCCCGCGGGATCAAGACGGTTTCCGCCTGGTTCCTGATGGTCCTCCCGGATCCCACCTATGGCGCGAACGGAGTGCTCGCCTACGGCGACAGCGGTATGGTCATCGACCCGGACGCCGAGCAGTTGGCGGAGATCGCGGTCGAAACCGCGGAGTCGTTCCATGCGCTCACCGGCGCCGAGCCGCGCGTTGCCATGCTCTCCTTCTCGACCAAGGGGAGCGCGAAGCACCCCCTGGTGGATAAGGTGGTGCAGGCGACCGAGCTGGTGAAGAAGCGCGCCCCCGATCTGCTCGTCGATGGCGAGCTGCAGGCCGACGCGGCGCTCGTTCCCTCCGTGGCCAAGACGAAGGTGAAGGGCGAAAGCCCCGTGGCTGGCCGCGCCAATGTGCTGATCTTCCCCAACCTCGATTGCGGGAACATCGCCTACAAGCTCACCGAGCGCCTGGCGCACGCGGGGGCCTACGGACCGCTTATCCAGGGCCTGGCCCGGCCGGTCAACGATCTCTCGCGCGGGTGTTCCGCGGAGGATATCGTCAACATCGTCGCGATCACTGCGCTTCAGGCTGTCTCCGCGCGCGAGCACGAGAGCCGCGCCGTGGGTACTGATGGATGAAAAAGGTCTTCATCGCCGCCACTCACCAAAACGACGGGAAGACGACGCTCTCTCTCGGGCTTCTGGCTGCTCTCAAGAACCGCGGGCTCGATGTCGGCTTCATCAAGCCGGTCGGCCAGCGCTATACGGAGGTCAACGGCCAGAAGATCGACGAGGATGCCGTGCTCGTCGCCACCGTGATGAACCGCGAGGAGGAGCTGGCGGCGATGAGTCCGATTGCCGTGGAGTCGCGTTTCACCCGCGAGTATATCGACGCGCCGCGCCCCGATGACCTGCTGGAGCGGATCACCGCCGCCTTCCATCAGGTATCGCACGGCCGAGATTTCGTGGTGATTGAGGGCACGGGCCATGCCGGCGTCGGCTCCGTCTTCGACCTCTCCAACGCGCGCGTGGCGCAGCATTTGGGCG
>DUUU01000034.1 GCA_012841485.1 Armatimonadota bacterium | reverse complement strand
GGGGTCAATCGTCCGGCCTGTTCCCGCCCTTAACCCGGGCCGGGCCCCCTGCCACGCGCCTGCCAGGATGACAGCGTCGGGCCCACAAGAGTTCACATACCTTACAGAATTGCCTCTCTGCCGGCGGCCGTATCCCGAGCCCCTATTTCAGACTCGGCAGTTGTGCATGATCCGAACGCCGATGTACCCGCGGCGGCCTTTGATGGAGATGGTGGCGTGATTCGAGAACCCCTAGTCCCGCTTTTCGACCTCGTCCTCTGCGTGTCGGACGCCGTTGACCTGGTGAGCCCGAACGTTGCCCAGCACCACAAGCAAGTCGCCTACCTCGCGCAGGCGATCGCCCGCGAAATGGGCGTCCCGCACGACACCCGGCACGAGATCGTACTCGCCGGCATGTTGCACGACATCGGCGCGCTCTCGCTTAAGGAGCGGCTGGAGCTCCTCCAGTTCGAAACCCGGGATCCCCACCGGCATGCCGAGATCGCCAGCCGGTTGCTCTTCTCGTTTCCACGTCTGCGCAAGGCGGGTGAGCTGGTGCGGTTCCACCATCTGCCCTGGGACGAGGGGCGCGGCGAGGAGTTCCACGGACTCCCCGTGCCCTTGGAGAGCCACATCATCCACCTCGCCGACCGCGTCGCCGTCTCCATCGATCGAAAGCAAGGCATTCTGGTCCAGGCGCCCAGCATTTGCGAACGGATCGCGGCTCAGAGGGGGAGGCTCTTCTCGCCCGCAGTCGTCGATGCCTTCCTCGCGGCTGCAGAGCGCGAGTGCCTCTGGCTCGATGCCACCTCTCCCACTCTCACCCCCGCGCTCCGAGAGACCGTGGCCATGGATAGTATCGAGCTGGGCCCGGACGAGATCCTCGCGGCGACCAACCTCTTCCGACAGATCATTGACTTCCGCAGTCGCTTCACCACCCGGCACTCTGCCGGGGTCGCCGCCGTGGCCGAGGCCCTCGCCGCGCTCTTCGGCTTTTCCGCCCGCGAACTCCGGCTGATGCGCGTCGCCGGCTACCTGCACGACCTGGGGAAGCTGGCGGTACCCGCGGAGATCCTCGAGAAGCCGGGCCGGCTCACCGACGAGGAGTATAGCATCATGCGGGCACACACGTTCCACACCTACTACACCTACCGGACGCTACGGAGCGTGCATGGCATGGCGGTCGTGAGCGCCTGGGCCGCCTTCCATCACGAGCGCCTCGACGGTAGCGGCTACCCCTTCCACCTGAAGGCCGCCGATTTGCCGCTGGGCTCGCGGATCATGGCGGTCGCGGACACGTTCACCGCACTCACGGAAGACCGGCCCTATCGCAATGGGATGGATGTCGACCGTGCGTTCTCCATCCTCATGGAGATGGCAGAGAAGCGGGCGCTCGACCGGGAGATCGTGGAGCTGGCGCGCGGGCACCTGGGCAAGATCAACGATGCCCGCGCGACAGCACAAGCAGATGCAACGGAGGAGTACCGGCGCCTCTTCGCGGAGCTCGACACGGCGCCGTCACCATAGCGGAGCTACCGCACGTCCCAGGCGAAGAGGTGCGCCTGCGGGGCACCCCAGGTTGCCTCCGGGATGAAACGGATGGCGGAAGTGGTGACGTTCACGGGCACGCGCACCAGGCGCTGATGGCTTTCCTCCACCCGCGTGGCCAGCGTCCACTCGCCACTCTCGTTTCGCACCTCGATGCGGAAGGTGCGAACGAGCGTCTCGGGCACCCGATGGGGCTCCAGGTCGCGCGGGAAGCAGGAGGGCATGTTCAAACGGCGCCGGTTGAGGTCGCTATCGAAGACGAAGCGGCACTCCTTCACTTCTCGTGGACCATCGAAAGCGTACTCCACCCACGACCCGAGGCTCCCCGTCCAGCCGTTGTCTGCGTCGCCGATGGGGCGATCCAGGCCGTTGCGCAGCGGCTCGGGGTCTCCTTCAGAAGCCGTGAGCCGGGCGGTTCGGGTGAGCTCGGGCACCTCGCGGGTGTTCCAGGGGAGGTAGGCATCATCCTCCATCAGCCTCTGCTGGAGCTCGCGGATGCACTCGTGGTAGACGCCGCGCGGAGTGAGCCCCGCCTCCACCGCGAGGGCCGCGGCCGTGCCCACCGCCTGGCCAAGCGTGGCACAGGTGGCCATGACGCGCGTCGTGCTCATCGCCACGTGCGTGGTGCTGATGTTGCGCCCGGCAAAGAGGAGGTTCTCTATGTTGCGCGAGTAGAGCGCCCGGTAGGGGATACCGAAAGGCGAGGGCGCCGGGATGGCTTCATTCGGGAATCCAGGGTGGCGTATCCCGGCGGGGTGGTGATCATCGAACGGCCAGCCACCGTAGGCCACCACGTCATCAAATCGACCCTCGGCATTCACGTCGCTCTGCGTCAGGATGTGGTCACCCACGTAACGCCGGCTCTCACGCTTGCCGGGGAGGAAGCCCACCCAATCGAGGATCCAGTTCTCCGCGCCGTGATCGCCGTGGTTCTTGATATGGTCCCACACGCCGTAGGCGACCTTCAGGAGCTCGTCGCGGAGCATTTCGGTGTCGTGAATCGAGTCGAAATCGCCGCCGAGCTCCATCCACCAGAAGTTCGAGGTGCGGATCCCGTGGCCGCGGTGCGGCAAGTCGTCATCGCTGAGGTACTTGTTCGCCCATGCGGGGGGGATAAACGGCTGCGGCGATTCGGTCTCGCGCGCCTGGATCAGGCAGCTCATCCCCATCGTCTTGCGGTCGGCCGCCTCTGGGGCCATCTGCTCGCCAAACTCCGAAGCAGCCTCGCGGCCAACGCGGAACTCGGCGCCCGAGAGCGGGGCGAGGATGCTATCCCCGGAGCAATCGGCGAAAAGTGTGGCCTCCACCGTGTGCCACGTCTCGGCGGTGCCCTGCCAGCCACGCACCCAGCGGATCCGCGAGCCGTCCATTCCCAGGTCGGTGCACGAGCAGTTCAGGAGAAGCGTCAGGTTCGGCTGGAAGCGCACCTTCTCATACAGGATAGCATCCCAGATCGCGTAGCTGACCGAGGTGTTCCGATAGAGATTCTCGAGCTGGATCTCCTCCACAATGCCGGTCTCCCGGTTGTTCGGCCCGCGGGCGCCACAGATCCACATGCGAATCTCGGAAGAGGCATTCCCTCCCAGCACCGGGCGGTCGTGCATCAAGACCACCTTCGCGCCATGGCGCGCTGCGGCAATCGCCGCGCACATGCCGGCCAACCCACCCCCTACCACGCAAAAATCAGCTCGATGAGTGATCCTCTTCATCAGAAAAACCTCCACGTGGCGGCACCATCAGCCGCTCCTCACCTCCAATTGGCGATCCCCGACCGCTTCTCCTGCGCTGACCACCAGCCTATCGAGAGCTCGGCGTGAGCCCACTACCTCGCGGCCCCCGCGGGCTTCCACTCCACCTCCAGGCTGGCTTCCATGCCGGTGGCAGGAACAAGACCATCCCGGGCCACAGTCCACGCCCCGCCCGGCTTCCGGTAGCGCACGCTCCCGTTCAGGCGCACATCGACGCTCGAAACGAGCCGCCACGTGCCAGCCTCGGTGCGCGAGAGCCAGACCGCCGTGGGGATTGAGTAGGTATCACCCACCGAGAGATCGTAGTAATAGACCACGCTGCCGGCCTCGAAGCGCGAGGCATCCTCCACGGCCAGGCGCATGGGCGTGCCGAACTCCACATCCTTCAGGAAAGTCGTGGTGCCAGACTCCGACTCCACGCGCTTGCCGTTGAAAAAGCCGTTGTTCGTGCCGCCCACCACGGAGCGCGCGTAGTCATGCGGGATCTCCGAGGTGAGCGTCTGCTTATCCACCCAGTCCGCGATGCGGCCCTGGCCCAGGAGGATCGACTGCGTGCCGAAGTGGACTCGGCTCCCCGAGCCCGCCTTCTCAATCCGCTCGATGCGGTAGGCGGTGTTGCGCGTATAGCGCGGGCTCATAAAGAGGATCCCCTCGCCCTCCAGGCCGGCCAGCGGGAGCGAGCCGCTCACATCCACCGCGTTCCCGCCTGCATCCGCGCGCGTCACGCTCCCATAGAACGCCGCCGCCACCGGCTCGATCCGCAGCCCGCCAACCTGCAGCCACTTCGTGCCATGCAGAGCGAGCGCGGCCACCTCCCTGCCACGCAGGGCGACGTGGACGGCGCCGCCAGACCACTCCGCAGGCCCAACGGGGGTCTGGAAGGAGTTCTCCGGCGCGACTTCGCCCGGCCGGCCGATGAGCGGCGCCTGGCTGGCAAAGAACTCGTCGCGCCCGCCCCGGCGCACCCGCACCGCAGCCGGTGGGAAGAAGCCACTCTCATCGCCTGATGCACGCACCAGCCCGCCCGCGACCGGGAGACGCTCGACGCCCGACAGGATCGGCTCGGGCTTCGCGCTCTCGCGCTCCGCTTCCACCGCGGGCACCAATCCCAGCCCGGCGATTCCGATGAGCGTGCGCGGGGATGCGTTAGTGATCTCCACCTTCACGCGGTGCTCGCCCGCGGCCAGGCGCCGCCGGCCGAAACGAACCGTCACCGGGCCCTCCAGGCTGCTCGCCACGGCGTCGTAGATCTCGCCGATGGGTGTCCCATCCACGCTCAGGCGCACGGCGCCATACGAGGAATAGCGATAGAGCCGGGCCTGCACCTCATACTCGCCCGCCGTAGGCACCGAGAGCGCGCACTCGACGTAATCTCCCGGGGCGGTGCCGCGCAGGAGTAACGCGGCCAGGGAGTGCATCGGCACAACCGCTCCCTGATTGGCCGTCACGCTACGAAGGAGCCGGGTGTAATCGGCCATGCCCGAGGGCATGGGGAGGGCATAGGGCTCGAGCACCGTGGCGAAACAGCTCTGCAGGTTCTCTCCCGTGCGCCGCAGGAGCAGGTAGCTCGCGTTGCGGTTGCGCGGGTAGAGACCGGGCGCCCTGGCGACAATCGCCTCTGCGGACGCCTCAGGAAGCACGTGCGCCCGGAAGCGCGCCTGGTTCGGCCCTCCCAGGGCCCAATCAACCCACCACGGACCCGCGGCCCGGCCCCGGCGCATCCCATAGAAGAAGCCATAGCCGTTCCCCGGCGGCGGGTTCCAGTAGGGCTTGTTTGGCATGCCGATGATGTCGCCATCATTACCCAGCTTCTCTCCCCAGGCGTGCTCAAGGCCGGCCAGCGATCCCTTCTCTTCCGGGCCCAACTCTACGCCGGAGACCTCGAACTCCTGGCCCTGCGAGCCCAGAATGTAATCATGCTGGCGCCCCCCACGCACCCGGAAGAGATCGACTAGATACTGATCCTTCCCCTCGCCAATCAGCGCCACGGTGCGCCGATACTGAGTGACCCCTTTCGCGGCATAGCTCAGGGGGGAGTCAGCCTCCACAATCTTGATCCCCGGAAGACGCGCGAAGAGGTGGAGGCTACCGCCGGATCCCCCCGATTGGCGAGCTTCATCGACGGTCACCAGGCAGTGGCTGGCGGTCTGCCTCGCCCAGCCCACCTGGGTGTGCGTGCTTCCCAGGCCATAGCCGATCTCGTAGGTGCATTGCCAGCCTTTGGCATAGTAGATCAGCCCCAGGTCATCCAGATGCCCGTGGTTAAGCGACGGCCCGAAACGGACGAGCGCGCCCTGAGCCTCTGCCCCGGAGCCGTCCCGGAGGATGGCGAGGCCTTTCTGACCGAGGAACCAGGAGCCGAAAACCTTGCGGTGGAGGTC
>DUUU01000367.1 GCA_012841485.1 Armatimonadota bacterium | reverse complement strand
GCCGGGCGGCGCCAGGTGGAAGACGTAGAGCGCGACGCGGGTCTCCTCCGCGCGCCGGCCCGCAACCCCAATCGCGGCGCCTGTCGGATCGCCCCAGGCCACGAGGATGGGGGGCGCGTCAGACGCGGCCCGTTGCAGCTCCCGCCGGATCGATTCCAACGCGGCATCGCAGATCCGCTGTTCGGCGGGGGGGCCTGGAGGCTGGGCAGGGGAGCGCCGCGCGGAGGGGGACACGTGCTGCGCGCCAAGCCCCCAGCGCGCGTTCGGGTCCAGCGCCGTCCGCCCTCCCGGGGCAATCGCGCCAACCCGCTGTGCTACCCGCCCCCAGAAGAGAACGCCTCCCTCCAGGCGGCAGCGTGTGCCGTTCTGGATACTCCCACCGATTCCGTTCGTCTCATAGTGGAGGTTGGCGGTGACCGTGCCCCCGAGCTCCTCGCGTATTGGGCAGGTGAAGACACGCGTGGAGTTCATGTGCATCGCGATCTCTTCCAGGTGGGTCTCGTCGCCCAAGGTGAGGGAGAGGCGCGGCTGGCGCCTTTTCCCCTTGTCGGTCGACGCCATTGCCTCGGCGAGGCCGACCGTGCCGGGAGCCCTCAACGTGTAGCGGGCACGCACGGGCGAGAAGAGACCGACGTAGGCCATTCCCGAGGCAGTACTCGAATGGGCCCGGCTTTCGACCAGATCCAGCCGGTAGAGGCGCGCCACTCCCCCTTTGGCGGAAAAGGTGAGGAGATAGGCCGCCCCGCAGAAGAAGAGGGCGATCGCCGGCGTGGTCGCCCACGCGTACTCGAGGCGGTTGAAGCGACGGAGCACCAGGTAGTTGAGCGGCACCAGGCAAAGCAGATAGGCGATGAAGAAGAGCCCGATCCGCCGGGCGCTGGGGAGGTCCATCGATGGGTTCGCGGCCACGGCGTTTGCCAGTTCAACGCATAGGTCACGGCCCGGCCCGGGGCCGCCGGCTAACTGCGCCGTGTGTGCGACGCGGGGATCGGCCAGCCCCGCCAGGATCTCCTGCCAGAGGGCAACCTGGCCGGCCCAGCCGCGCACGGGCGCCTGGGAATCATCGAAGGCGAAGAAGAGGATGGTGCCGTTCCCATGCGGGCGCGACACGATGAGCGGCACATCGCCTTGCGAGAGCCACACTCGCGCGCCAGGCACCGCCTTTCCCGCGGCAACCACCCCCGGCCCCGGCGGCATCGTGCCGCCAAATCGCGCCTCTAGGGCAGAGAGCGAGGAGAGCGTTCGCGGGACGGGATTGGCGACCGGCAGGAGGTCCTTCCAGAAGGGATCGCGCAGCCGGGCCACATCCGAGCCACCGGCGATCACCAGGGTGCCGCCATCCGCGACCCATCCAATCAGCGCCTCCCGCTGCTCCATGGAGAGGGCGCGCGCCGGCGTTGTTCCCAGGGCAACGACATCTACCGAGGAGTAGGCGAGGGGAATGGGGGAGAGGCCGGCCGCGTCGATGCGCGCGATATGGGCCAATGGTTGGTAGCGAAACCCGCCATGCAGAGGCGGCAGCGGGGGCCCCGCGGAGACGCCTTGGACGAAGCCGAGCGCGGATCGGTCCTCGGAGACGGCGAGGACAACACGGTCGTGTTCATCGATCTCGCGCACACTGACTTCGGTGGCCACGTCCTGGAAACCGATATGTATGCTTTGCCCTCGCTGGCTCACATGCACGAGGAGGTGGTGGCGCTGGCGGGCCCCGGCGGGAACCCGGATGGATCGCCGCGTGGCTGCCCCCTGGGCGCGCGAACTCGGGAATGCGACCAGATCGCCCTGAACCTCCCGCCCGTTGTTCTCCAGGAGAACGGTGACTGGAATCCAGCTTCCGGACCGGGCGTAGCCATCGTGACCGGCGGTTGCCTCAAGCGAGAGCCCCTGGTTAGCCCGCGAGGGGGAGGAAGTGGCCAGGAAGAGGAGCGAGAAGCAGAGCGCGAAAAGAAGCCGCTTTGCGCGGGAAGCATTGAGAGCGCAAAGATCGGGTTGTGTGTCTCTCACAAAAACTCCCCCCTACCGGCGAAGGTAACGGGTGCCGCGCCCGGCAGTAGAGATTCGCTGCTCGGGCATGAGAACCGCGCAGCGAGCAGGCACCATGCCCGCCACCGGGAACAGCTGTCCTGCGGAGAGGCCTCGATTCTGCCACCGCTACACGCGGCGGAGCATCTGCTTCAGCTCCGTGTAGTTCCCCGCGTGGGCGAGCGCGTCCTCGTAGGAGATCAGGTTGCGGTAGTACAGGTTCGCCAGCGCCTGGTTCATCGTGTTCATCCCGAAGTGCTGGCCCTCGCGGATCGAGGCATACAGCTGGTCGGGGGTGCCATCCTCGATCTGCTTCTTCACCGTGGGGGAGGCGATCATCACCTCGACCGCTGGCACGCGCCCGCGCCCATCCGCGCGGGTGATCAACTTCTGCGAGATGACGCCCTGGAGGCTGGTGGCGAGCTGGATCTGCACCTGACTCCGCTCGTGTGGCGGGAACGCGCTGATGATTCGCTCTACGGTGTTAGCGGCCGAGGTGGTGTGCAGCGTCGAGAGGACCAGATGGCCCACTTCGGCGGCCGCCATGGCGACGCTCATCGTTTCGGCATCGCGCATCTCGCCGATCATGATCACGTCCGGCGTCTGGCGCAGCACGCTGGTGAGCGCCGTGGAAAACGACCGGGTATCGGTGCCGATCTCTCGCTGGTTGATGATGCTCCGGTTGTCCTCGAAGAGGTACTCCACCGGATCCTCGATGGTCACGATGTTGCACGGCCGCGTGCTGTTGATGTAATCGATCATCGCGGCCAGCGTGGTCGACTTGCCGCTGCCCGTTGGACCGGTCACGAGCACCAGGCCCTGGGGTTGATTGGCCAGGTCGCGCAGGACGAGAGGAAGACCCAGCTCCTCGATCTGCAGCGGCTTCAAGGGGATGATCCGCAGCGCCGCCCCCATGCACCCGCGTTGCAGATAGAGGTTGGCACGCACCCGGATCATGTTCGGAACAGTGAAGGAGAGATCGAGCTCCTCGCCATCCTCAAGGCGCTTGAGGAGCGCCTCGGTGCCCAGGACATCCTCGTCGTCACCATCACCGATCAGGGGGGAGCGCTGTGTTTGGCGCAACAGAAGGTAATCGCGCCCGGCACTGGCGATGATGTTATAGACTATCTCATGGGTGTCGACTGCTGAGAGGGGATGCAGATCGGTGCGGACAATCTTTCCGTAGACCCGAAGAGCAGGTGCGCTGCCCGCTTTGATTACCACATCCGAAGCCTTGTGTCGGATGGCCATCTCCAGCAGGCCGTGGATATCCTTCATCCCTGGATCTCCCTAAAGAGAAGCGCCGCCTTTGAAGGCGCCTGGGCGCCACCATGCGGTCCGCCTGTGCCGCCCGAGTGAGGAGCGTGCCGCGATGCTGTACCTTCATTATACAATCTTTGCCCTTGTTTGACAACAGCGCGATCATGTAGGGACAACGGGTGCGAGCCCTGGCGCCCCGCGGCTTCATTCCACCTCGCGCGGGCTGGTTGAGCCATCGGTGAGGGCGCGCAGGATGCGCGCCTGGGGCGCCGAGACGGGTCGATCAGCGGCTGCCTCGGCCAGGGGCACCCATTCCCATGCGTCACAGCCGGTGGCGACCGGCGTGCCACGCGCCACCTCCACAGCCAGCGCGTGCAGCGTGATCCGATGGTGGGTGACCACATGCCGGGTGACGGCCAGAGAGGCGCCGGGGGTCACTTCGAGCGCCACGCTCTCGCGCATGGCGCGAGCAGCACACTCGGCAAGCGATTCCTCTGACCGGCGCCGGGCGCGCGGCAGCTCCCAGAGCCCGCCCCAGAGACTCTCGGGCGGGCGCCGGACCATCAGCACCCAATCCTGCTCCCGGAGGACGGCGCACACGTGCTCTTCCCACACGGTGCGGGCACGGCGGCGCACCCATGGCACTTCAGCGACTCTGCCGGTCGCGAGCGCGGCACACTCACCGGCCAGCGGGCACGCCTCGCAGTGGGGCTCCTCGGGAAGGCACACGGTTGCGCCCAGCTCCATCACGCCCTGGTTGAAATCGCCTGGCGCGTCCTGTGGTACCAGCGCCTCGGCAAGCTCCCAGAGCCGGCGCTGCACCCGCGCGCTGCCCGGGTCGCCTTCGACCAGGAAGAGCCGGGAGAAGACACGGATCGCGTTCCCATCCAGGATGGGGGCACGCACCCCAAAAGCGATGCTCAGGATGGCGCCGGCGGTGTAGCGACCGATCCCGGGGAGTGCCAGCAGCGCGTCGAGATCTGCCGGGAGCACGCCTCCATGGTATTCGACCACCCTCCGCGCCGCCGCGTGCAGGTGGCGCGCGCGCGCATAGTAGCCCAGCCCCGCCCAGTGGCGCAGCACCTCTTCGAGCGGCGCCTCGGCGAGCGCGGTCACCGTGGGGAAACGCTCCATCCAGCGCGTGAAATAGGGGATGACGGTGCGGACCTGCGTCTGTTGCAGCATCGCCTCGGAGACCCACACCGCATAGGGATCACTCGCTTCTCGCCAGGGGAGTGAACGCCGGTGAGCGCGATACCACGGCAACAGCGCCGCGCGTATCTGCGCGATCACGTCATTCCCCGGCTTCTCCTCAGCCCGTAACACGATCCGTCCCGCCTCTCCAAGAGTATGGTAGCACAGGCAGCGACAGGATGCAACGGGGCGAGCGGTCTCCAAAATGCTCGGGATTGGCGGGGTTATTGCATCGCACCGGACTAGAGAACGGCCGGGCCGCGCTTGGCACGCCGGGAGGGAGAGTCTGGATGCGTGCGGTCGTGATCACGCCAACCTACAACGAGCGGGAGAACCTGCAGCGCCTGGTGCCTGCGGTGCTGAACACGGCGCCCGTGGATCACCTGATTGTTGACGATAGCTCGCCCGATGGGACAGGCCAGCTGGCCGATGAACTGGCACGGGCGAGCCGGGGCCGCGTCCACGTCCTCCATCGTCCGGGCAAGCAAGGCCTCGGCACGGCCTATATCGAGGGGTTTCGCTGGGGTCTGGAGCGCGGCTACGAGCTGATCCTGGAGATGGACTGCGATTTCTCGCACGATCCGGCGGATCTGCCCCGCTTCATCGCGGCTGCGAGCGACGCCGATGTGGTACTGGGCTCGCGCTGGATAGCAGGGGGGGCGGCGCCCGATTGGCCCTGGCAGCGGCGCTGGCTGAGCCGCGGGGGCTCGTTCTATGCGCGTCGCCTGTTGAACGTGCCCTATCGCGACCTGACCAGCGGCTACAAATGCTTCCGCCGGAGGGCCCTGGAGCGCATTGATCTGGGGAGCGTGCAGGCCAACGGCTATGGCTTCCAGATCGAAATGACGTGGCGGTGCCACCAGGCGGGGATGCGAGTACGCGAGATCCCAATCGTCTTCCGGGACCGCACGCTGGGAGAGTCGAAGATGTCCTCCCAGATCGTGTGGGAAGCGATGGGGATGGTGTGGCGCCTGCGGCAGTCGAAGGCGGTGTAACGGCTCCTATGCCGCAAGGAACACCTCCTGGGCGTCGAGCAAGCGCGCCTGGATCTTGCGGATCGCCGCTTTATGGATCTGGCAGACGCGCGCCTCGGTGCGGCCCAGCACCTCGCCGATCTCGCGCAAGGTCAGGTCCTCGTAATAGTAGAGGGTGACGACCAGCCGCTCATCTGGTTCCAGCTGGCGGATGGCGTCGGCGAGCGCTTCCTGCTGCGCCAGGGCGTCTACACGCGTGGCCGGGTCCTGGCTGTTGGGGTTCGGGATCGCATCCGCGAGCGCGACAGACTCGCCATCTCCCGAAGGGATCGGGTCGTCCAGTGAGAGCATCACGCTCCGGTCTACCCCGGCCGTGATGCTCCGGAGCCGCTCCGGGTCGAGATCGAGGGCTTCGGCCAGTTCGTCCGTCGTGGCGCTGCGCCCCAGGGTGACGCTGAGCTGCGCGCGCATATTCTCCACCTGGTTGGCCGTGCGCCGGGTGACGCGGGGGACCCAATCCATCTCCCGAATGCCATCGATCACCGCGCCGCGCACGCGCGCCCGGGCATACGCCTCGAACTGCCGCCATCGCTCCAGGTCACACTTATCGATGGCATCGATCAACCCGATGATCGCGTGGGTCAGCAGGTCGTCGCGGTCCAGGTAGGCCATGGGGGTAATGTTCATGCGGTCAACCACGTGCTTCACCAGGGGCGTGTAGGCCAAGATCAGCGCTTCACGGGCGCTTGCGTCACCGTGCAGCTTATATCTACGCCACAGCTCTCCACACTCTCTCTTCATCTCGCTCACCTCCGGTGTCCACGGGTGTTCACCGTGCCATAGGGAGATAATGCAATCGGCTTGCCGCGAAGGTGAGCAGGGTTCGGTGCCCGCGGGACAGGGCCGCCCGGGGCCTAGTGGATGAGCGGGGCAGGGGATGGTTGCGGATTATTGCCCCAGAGGGGTTGGGGAAGCGTGGAGTATAGCCCCAGGTGAAGCGCTGCCTCAGTAGGCGCGCCGGACGAAATCTTCCCAAATCACGGACTTGAGGGTCTTGGCGGCACTCTCGGCCAGCTCGCCCGGAGTGGTACCGTGTAGCTCCCCATCCGCCGGGGTGATGGTGATCAGCGGTGCGTTGCGGAAGAGCACGACGGCGCTCTCTCCCTCCGTGCGCACGCGGATGTGCCGTTCCTCCGGAAACTCCAGGAACATCGCGTTGACGCGCGCCACCGTGGCCTCGGCGCGCTGAGCGGGGCTCTTCCCGGCATGGGCCGCGGGCTGGAAGAGGACACGCTCCTTCACCACCACTTCGGCAATCTCCACGCCGTTCACCGTGGCCGGGCGGGACGTTGCCTTGGGCGTGCTCTTCCCGGGGATGCGCACGATAGGAATCTTCAACTCGCCCAGGGCGGCGCGGATCGCCTCGATGCGGTCACGGGTGTGTGGGTGCGTCTGAAAGATCCCCAGCTCCACCTGGGGCCGGCGCATCTCCTCGCGTTGAAGCGTTTCCATGAACTGGAGGATGCCATTGGCGTTGAAGCGCTTCGAGGCGGCCAGGTATTCCACCGCCGAGCGGTCGGCCTCCATCTCGGCCTTGCGCCCGTATCCATTCAAGGCGTTGGTCTTCAGGAGGACTCCCAGGAGGGCCACCTGGCCGGGATCGACGCCCTCGCGCTGAAGCAGGAGGCCGGCAAGGAACATCAGGACCAGCTTCTGGTCGAGCTTGCTGGACTGCTGGAGACTCTGGATGGCATGCCGGTGGGCATTGTGCGCGATTTCGTGCGCCAGAACGCCGGCAAGCTCATCGTCCGACTCGACGACATCCAGCAGCCCTTTGGTGACGTAGATGAAGCCGCCGGGAAGGGAGAGGGCGTTCACATCCTCCGTGTCCAGGATCTTGGCGCGATAGGTAACCTCCGGTCGCGAGGAAACGGGCCCGAGCGCGCTGAGTATCTCATGCACGCGCTTGAGCTGCTCGGCATCCTCAACGACCTTATACTCCTTCTCGATCTGCGCGCAGCCCTCTTTGCCGAGCTTCTCTTCCTCTTGAGGAGAGTATTCGCGCGCCAGGGCGGCCCTGGGAAACACCCCCAGGAGAAGGACAAGCGCTATCAGCAAACCTCGCTTTGGCATCATTGTCCTCACGATTCTCCCCTCCCTTCCATTATAGCACGCCTTGGCTGAGAAAGAAACCGTCTCGCTCTTTGGCTCCTTGGCGGTGGCCGCGCTTTCCCATCCGCGTGCGTCCCCCTCATCTAAGGTACTGACGTTGATGAGACCGCGGTTGTTTACCTGGGGGAGGGCCCTGTCAGCCATCGATGCCAATATCGAGGATGGCCGTTATGACGAGAGATGCGCCGCGGGACTCCGTATTCCTCCAACGGAGGCGGTAGGAGCATCCCTTTCTGGTCTCATACACCAGAAACGGGTGAGCACTCGGCTGCGAGTTCTTCCTCCGGGATCTCCCGCTCGCGTCGAGGAGAAAGAGGTCGAGGTTCCGGGCGTTTCCATCGCCCGCGGCGAGGATGGCATGCCGGGCGCGCCCGGCGCCGCGAAGGGGGATCGTCTGAGTGTCCCCAGGCTGCATGATCGTGCCGAAGAGTGCCCACTGCTTCGGTTCCTGAGAGAAGCGCGCGCCCCTGGCTCTTTCGGCGAGCCGGCTGCTCCTGGCGATCAACTCCGCGGCGGTTGTGGCAACGTGGTCTGCATGCACGCGGGTGCCGTGCTCGCGGAAGAGTCCCAGGGCGCAAAAGCCGGGCTGGCTGGCTGCGCGAGAGCGGATCCGGATCGAGAAGAGCTCGGTGCTCGCCGGCGAGTAGGTCACCACGGAGGTGGCCTTCCCCCGGGCATCCTGGGCGACACACATCCCCTGGCTGTTGAGGAGGGAGAGAGTCAGGCCGGTGGCACCATCGCTCCCACCGGCCACGAAGAGGTAACTCTCACCTGCACGGAGGGTGCGAGAGACGCCGAGGGATTCGCCCGGCTTCAGGAGAGCGCCCATGAGGCAGACACCGCGGTCCCATCCGTAGTCCGCCTTGAGGGAGCTCTCGCGCTGCGCGGCGATGACGCGGGCAAGTGCCTTCGCCATGAACGTGCCGGGCAGCCACGCTGCCGAGGCGGCAACCGGGAAGAGCGCGAGGACGCACACAAAGGCGCCTCTCATGGCACCCCGGGCGATGACAGACCCAGAGGCAAGCCCGACGATTCCCATGGCTCACTCCCTTCCACCCCATGCCAGGGGAAGAGTGCGGCTGCGCGAGGAGTACGCCCTCGGTTCCAGGGATCAGAGGCGCGTCTCAGGCAGACTCTGAGGATGGGCGAGCGCCCAGGGCTCGCTCCAGTTCCTGAATGCGCTGTTCCAGAGAGCGGACGGTCTTCAGGAGCTCTGGCAGCTGGCGGACGGCAGCGGTCTCCCTCAACGCGCGGCGATGCTCGTGCGCCGGATAGCCCGAGACCACCGAGCCTGGCTCCAGGTCCGACATCACTCCGGACTGCGCGGCCACCTGGGAGCCGGAGCCGATATGCGTATGCCCGTTCACGCCGACCTGACCGCCGAGCACCACATAGTCGCCCAGGGAAACACTGCCGGCCAGTCCCACCTGGCCAGCCAGGATGCAGTGGTCGCCCAGGCGACAGTTGTGCGCCACCTGCACATAGTTATCGATCTTGGAGCCTCGCCCCACGATGGTCGCGGCTGTCTTCGCACGATCCACGCAGACACACGCGCCTAGCTCCACATCGTCTTCGATGGTCACCGTGCCAATATGAGGCACCTTCACGTGCCGGCCTTCAATGAAGACGTAGCCGAAGCCGTCCGCGCCGATCACGCTTCCCGAATGGATGCGCACCCGTGCCCCGATCGTGACATCGCGATAGACCGTGACCTGCGGGTAGATCACGCTGCCCGGACCAATGGTGACGTTGTCGCCGACGTAGACCATCGGGAAGAGCACTACGCCGTCGCCGATGACCACGTTATCGCCGATGCAGCAGTAATCGCCGATGGCCACGCCTTCGCCCAAGGTGACGTTCTGCCCGATGCGCGCGGTCTCCGCGATTCCCTGGGGCAGGCGCTCGCGCGGCTGGAAAAGCGCCAGCACCTTCAGAAACGCCGCGCGCGGATCCTCTACGGTGATGCATGGCTTGTTGGGCACCACCACGCCGGGCGGCACGAGGGCCGCGCTTGCCTGCGAGGCAGCAGCACGGTCGGCATAGCGCCGGTTTTCAACAAAGAGGATGTCTCCCTGCGCCGCATCCTCCAGGCCGGAGGCGCCTGCCACCAGCGTATCCGCCTCACCCACAATCGTGCCGCCCACCAGGGCGGCGATCTCGCGGAGCGTTTTACTCACTTTTCACCTCAACACTGATAGTCACCCTCGCCTCCGAGGGCAGCGTGCGAAGCAAGAAGCTGCCTCCGGGGCGCATCCACCCTCACCGGGGAGGGGGCGCTACTGCTCACATGCCCCGATGCTGAAGCTCGCTCAGAAAGAACTCTGTTCGGTCTGGCAAGCGCGCGCCACCATCGAACACCGGGCGGAGGTGATGCCGGGCCGCGATACCAAGCACCCGCTGCCGCGTCTCGACCTGGATCAACCGGTAGAGGCGGGTTCGCTGGCGCGCGATGGCGACGCCGGCGGCATCCGCCGCCTGAGCCGAGTCGACGGCCGGGGTGATGCCGGTGCGAGCGTCGATAGGCGGCGCGTCCCCTCGGGCGCCAGGACCGGCCGGCCCAGGGGGCGGCTCCCGAAGCGCCTCGCCGGCCGCATCGATCCGATCCTGCCAGTCTTGCTCCGCGGTACGGATGGCCATCTCCTGTTGGCTTCTCAGCTCGGCCCGGAGTGCCTCTAGCGCGGCCGCATCCTCCTGTTTGCGTCGCGCCATCTCCTGGGCCAGCCGGTCCTCAACGCGCTTTGCCACCGCCTCCAGGGCAGCGTTGCGCTGCCGTTCGAGGCGAGCCAACTCCTGAAGGCTCCGGTCCAGCTCTGCGGCACGGCGCTTCTCCGGATCGGGGATGGGAGACGGGTCACGAAGGCGAGCGATCAGAACGCGGAGACGGGTGATCTCTGGCTGGTAGCGGAGGATGACCGCGTTCTGTTCCTGCCACAACTCCTCGAACGCGAGCGTGCGCTGTTGCTTGGCCAGAAACTCCTTCTCCGCCTCGCGCTCCAGCCGCTCCCGCTCGAGGCGCGCCTTGTGACGCTCTGCCAGAGCATTCTGCTGGGCGCGCACCGCGGCATCACGCGCCGCCTCCATCGCCTCGAGCGATTCCGGAACCGCGCGCGGCGTTGGATCGGGAGGGTGGGGCACGGGAGGGAGTGGCGCAGGAAGAGGAGCGGCGGCAGGGCGAGCGGCATCCGCTTGCAGGCGCTTCCGCAGATCCTGGATGCGCGCATCCAGGGAGGAGAGCTCCGGCCAGCGAGGATGGACCCGCACCAGACGCGCTAGGTCAACCCGGCAGGCGGTCGGTGGAGGAGGGGCAGAGGCCTGCGGCTTGCACCCGGCGCATGCCAGGGGAATCGCTGCGACTGCCCAGACCCACTTCACGACAGGCCTCCCGCCTTGCGCGCCCTCCCGCCATCCGGCGGCAGAGAGCCGCGCCGAACAGGCATCACTTGCGCTGGTTCAGGCGCTTGATCACTTCGTCGGTAATGTCCGTGCCGCCAAAGAAGATGACATCCTGCTTGCGATCAAGCGTGATGATCACCGACTTGGAGAGGACGACGGAGAGCTTGCGGGCCTTGGCCACCTCGTTGATGATCTCGCCCACCGACTTGCCAAGCTGGGCATCCACTTCCTGCAGCTTCTGGCGGAAACTCTGCTGGTATTTCTGGTTCAGCTCGGTGAGGATCTGCTCGCGGCCGTTGCGCATCGCGTTCAGCTCCTGCAGGCGCTTCTTTTGCTCGGCCGTAGGACTCTTTGTCTGCATGAGCGTGCCGAACTCCTTCTCACGCTCATCCGCCGTCTTCTTCAGCTCCGCATGCCTGGCCTTTTGCGCCGCGGTCAGCTCCTTGGCATCGAGAATCGCCACAAGCTCGTTGGTCTCCGGGCCGGTCAGGTAGGTGAGCTGCGCGACCTCCTGCATGTTCTGATTCAGGCTCTGCTGCAGTGCCTGCAGCTCCTTGTTGGCTTCCTTGTAGGGGAGCGAGTCCTCGCTCACTCGCTCCATATCCACCACACCGATGCTTGAAACAGCCGGCTGCTCGCCGGCGGCTGCCTGCGCCACAGCGGTCGTGCGGCCAACCCCGGCGAGCAGGGCGACCAGTGCCAAGAGACAGAAGCGTCTGAACACAGAAGTATCTCCTTTACTATCGGCTCACCAGGGTGAGCCGCCTCGGGCGGCGGCTTGTGCCGTCGTCGGATACTTGCTCCGAAGCAGTGCCGCGAGACTATCCCGACGGGCGGGCAGGGTTGATGCGCGGCCTCACTTGCCACGTGCCGATTCCGCCCTTTTTGGTCTGATAATGGCCTATTATACCAGAACAGCGCCGGTCTCTGCTAGAAGACGTGGCCGATGCTGAAGTGGCTGCGCCCGCCATCAGCGCCGAAGCCATAGTCCAGGCGGAGCGGCCCCAACGGCGTGATCACGCGCAGACCGAGGCCCACGGCAGGCTTCAACTCGCCGAGGCGCAGACCCTGGTTTCGCGGCCAGGCGTACCCATAGTCAAAGAAGGTCACGCCCTGCAAGCTGGTTCCTAACGGAACGCGAAACTCGGTGCTGAGGAGGAGCATGCGCGTGCCGTTGAACTCATCCTCGCGGTAACCACGCAGCGTCTCCGCACCGCCGAGCCAGTAATGCTCCGAGAGCGGCATCTTCCCAACCGAGGCGCCTGCCATCAGGCGTGTGGCCAGCACCATCTGGTTGCTGCCGTCCGGCTTCGCTTTGCCGATGGGGAAGTAGCGGCGCAAATCCACCCCCACCTTGCCGAAAGACCAGGTGCCGCCTAACGGCCCGCCGGCAAGCTCGGTGGAGACGCTGTAGAACGAACCACGGTGCGGGTTGATTGCCAGGTCACGCGTATCGCGCACTCCGCGCAGCGTGGCGCTGGTGACGCGGCCATCCGAGAGCCTGAGCACCTGCTCGGTCAGCGCGGCATCCTGATCGGCATCCAGGTAGCCTGGAACCGTGCTGTAGAGCACATCATCGCTCCGGAGGTCAAGGAGGAGGCGGGTGAACTCGCCGGCCGGCTTGCCGACGCTGACCCCGAGGCCCTTGCGTCGCTCGAAGACCCAGGTGTTGATCTCTTGCACCGCGTTGTTCAGGACCACATTGCTGAGGAGCGGGCGGTTCGTGGTCCGATTATAGAGCTGGAAACCGAGGGAAGTGCGCTTCCCTAGCATCCAGGGGTCGGCGAAGGAGAACTCGTAACCCGAACGGTTCGTGAACTGCCCGGCCTCCCAGCGGAGGCCGATCTGCTGGCCGACGCCGCGGAAGTTGTGCTCGGTGATATCCGCGAAGCCGACCAGACGTTCCCGCGAGCTGTAGCCAAGACCCACGGAGACGGTGCCGGTCTTCTTCTCGCGGACGTTCACATCGAGAACGACCTTGCCTGGCTCCGAGGCATCTGCTGGCTGGAAGTCGAGCATCTCGAAATAGTCGAGGTTGCGCAGGCGCATCAGGTCTTTCTGGAGCTGGCGCGCATCGAAGACATCGCCCGGCTTCGTCTCCATCTCGCGGAGGATAATGCGCGTCTTCGTCTTCTTATTGCCATGGACGTTGATCGCCTCGATCCAGCCTTCGGCGATGGGGATCTTCAGCGTGCCCTCGGGGGTGATGGCGCACTCGTCCGTCACGCGCGCCAGCGCGTATCCCTGCTCGCGGTAGAGCTTGTGAATGGCGGCGATGTCCTTCTCGAGGGCCGCTTCGCTGAACACGGAGCCCTCTTGTGTGAGCATCACCTTGCGCAGCTCTGCCTCCGGCACCTTCGTGTTGCCCGTGATCTCGATCGCGGTCACCTTCGGGTGTTCCACTACCGCGAAGACCACCTTGACGCCGCCGGGCGCAGGCTCCACATAGGTCGTCACCTCATGGAAAAAGCCCAGCCGTTCCAGCGACCGACGGTCCTCATCGACTTGCTGCTGTGAGAGATCGGCGCCGATGGCGGTTCGCAGCGCCGAGAGGATGGCCTCCGTACTGATGGAGCTATTGCCCTTGACCTCGATGGCCACCACCTTCTGTGCTTGAGCACTGATGCGCGCGGCGCTCCCCAGAAGGAGGAGGGCTATCAGTGGGAAATGCCATGATGCAAGCCTGCATCGCTTCGCCGAATGTGCCATGCGACCTCCGGTGCCTAAGTGTAAATGCTTCAACATCCTCCGGCGCGAGCCTTTCACCTGCCCAGATACGGGCCAATCTTATTGCGCAGCAGACCCCGTGCCCGGAAGATGCGTGTCTTGACCGTATCCACGGGGATTCCCATTGCCTCCGCGATCTCGGCGTAGCTCAACTCCTGCAGCTCGCGCAGGACGATGGGCACGCGGTATTCAGGCGGAAGTTCCAGGATCGCCTGGTGGATCACGCTCCGCAGCTCTCCCGCCTCAACCGCCCGATACGGGTTCATCGTATCATCGGGCACGTCCCGCTGTATCGGGCCGTCCTCGCCGGGCACCGGCTCGTCCAACGAGTCGATGCGCACGCGTGAGGCCCGTTTCTCCTGCTTGAAACGGTTCTTGCAGACATTGACAGCGATGCGGTAGAGCCACGTATAGACCTGCGAGTCGCCGCGGAAACGGTCGTACGCGCGGTACGCGTTGACGAACGCCTCTTGCGTCAGATCCTCTGCATCGTCCTGATTGCCCACCAGGCGATAGATGACGTTGTAGACCTTGCGATGGTACTGATCAAAGACGGCATCGAAAGAGGGTCGGCCCTCCGAGCCGGGCTCTAACGTCATCGTGAGGCGAGCGCCCTCGTTGTGGCTGCCGCTACGCACCTGCTCTCCCTCCCCTCATCCCGCGCGGAGAGAGCATCACGAAGCGGCAGGTCTCCCACACGAGGCCTGCCTTCACCGATGCCAAGTTAGACACAATGCCGATCATGATTGTTTCAGTCGCTAGAACCAGGAGGACCCTGGCCCGGACAGGGTTCCCCCTGGAGACGCCATCTCGCCCTGGGTCCCGCTCTTGCGAAGGGAAAGGCGCGCGCCTTCGGATCCGCGATGGGCCTCAGAATTGGAACCCCGCCTCCAGCCCCAAGGTTCGGTTGCTCTGCTGGTCTGTCATCCAACTGAATGAGACGCCGTTCAACACCTCGTAATCCACTTTGAATGTATAGCGGGCTTCACGTGCCGAGACCGCCCGCGTGTAGGAGACACGCAGGCCCTTCACCAGGTGCTTCCCCACCTGCACTTCCACCGGCTCTTCAAAAGACGCTCGGATGCTGAATTCGTTCAGACCGAGCATCTCGGCGACGGCCCGCTCGACCGGTTCGACGAGACTCGGCTGGAGCGCCGTCGCTACCAGGTTCGCGGCCTCTCTCTTCAGGGCATCCTCAACGCTGGCGTCGGTGCGGCCGGCCACGATCCCCTCCAGCACGTCTTTGCGCATCAGCAGGCTCCACACCTGGTCATTCTCCAGGTAAGGCGTGGCCTCGAACTCCATCTGCACCTGCTCCTCGGGGGCGTTCGGTATGTCAATCGCGACGTGGGCCTCGACCGCGAAGCTCTCCTCTTTGCCGGTGCGCGGGTTCTTGCCGCGCAGGTGAGTCGCGAGTTCAATCTGACCCAGGGCGCTGAGGCCGTGCCGCGGGTCCATCTCAAAAGCGATCTCGCCCTCCTTGATGCGGAAATAGGCGGTCGAGACGTTCACGCCGCCACGGACCAGGCCCACGCTTCCCTCTTCAATCTGGGGCTCGTTCAGGCTTCCCCGGATCGCCAGGGATGCGTTGGCATACGCCTTGGTGCGCGCTGCCAGGACCTCGGCCTCGCGCGATTTCAGCGTGAGGGCAAAGCGCGGGTTGATGGCGAGTGGCTCGCGCGGCGGCGGCGGCTCCTTGGGCGCCTGGTATTTTTGCATGTCTACCCGGGCGTGTTGCAGCTCCAGATCGCCCTTCACCAGCGGCGAGGGCCAGCGGTCCTGGATCGCCACGGCGCCATTCAATCTGAACGCGACTTCTTCCTGGAATTGCCCGCTGAGGTTTCGTTCCCAGAACTCAAACTCCTTCGCTACCAGCTTCAGATCAAACTGATCCGGCAGGAAGCGGTTCAGCGAGATGCTGCCCGTGAGTTGCAGCGCCTCGGGTGTCTTCAGGGCTTCGGGCTCCCCCCCGCTCTTCGCCTTGGCGGTCTTGACTCGCGACGTTCTCAGGGCCCGGAGTATTCTCCCGAGGGTGCCCGGCTCTTCCAGCTCCTTGGGCTTTGCCGCCGATGCAACATTCACGCGCTCGAAGACGATGCGCTCGTCCTCAATCCGGAGCACGGCATCGAGGCCACGCAGCATCAGCGCACGCTCCGGCTCACCGCCTGGCCGCGGGTTGCCCACCACCAGCGTGTTACACTGAACCACGACGTTCCCATTGAGCTTGGGATCCGCCAGGGTGCCCGCCACATCCAGGCGGGCACTCGCGTACCCATCCTTCGAGACCTCCACGATGCGCGGAGTGAAGAGAGAAAGCGCGTTCAGGCTCTGCTTGTCGAGGCGAACTTGGGCCCGGATGGCAGCATCGGGCGCCACCCGCTTCTTGTCCCAATCCACCGGCAGCTCGGCATAGCCGGACGCCGAGTATCCCGCCTTCTCCACCAACAGGTTGGTGACACGCGCTACGTGATCGCGGAAGGAGAGATCCGCCCCGATGGCATCGATCTGGAGATCACCATACCGGGGGCTGCGGGCATCGACCCTGCCGGCGACAACCGGTTCGTTGAGCGTGCCGGAGACTTCCAAACGGAGTCTGCCGGTGCCCCCGATCTCCTGGCCCAGGCTCACCCAGGGCTGTATCAGGGCCAGGTCGATCTGATCCGCACCCACGTTGAACTCTATCGGGCCGTTCGGAGCAAGCGAGGCGCTGCCATCGCCCACGAGCGTGGTGCCACCGGGCAAGGCCACGGTGAGCTTGCTCACCACGAGGTCGTCCTTGTTGAGTTCAACCCCTTCCACGGTCAGCGTTTCGATGGGCTGTGGACCCACCCGGCCCTCGGTTACATCAAGGCGATTCACGCTGACGAGCGGGCGCGGCTCCCCTTCCTTCACCTTGATCAGGGCGGTGAGCCGGCCTTCAACGGGGAAGGGGGGATGTGGCACCCGGCCCAGATCCATCAGCTTCGCGATTGGGGCGGCCACCACCGCGGCCGTGATATCCAGTTCCTCGCGCGGCCAGACCGTGCCGTTCACCTCATATTGCTCGCGGCGGTCGGCATCCCCCCCCTTCTGCCCGCCGATAAGCACGAAGTGATCCACCCGCACGGACTCCTTGCTGATGTGAACCTTCCCGCTGCCGGGCCCGAAGGTGTTGCCGTTGACCACGAGCTCATGAACCCGGAGATCGCCATCCTTGATCTCGGGAGCGGTCACCGGACCGGTCACGTGCAACGCCATCCCCAGACGGCTCTTGAGTGCGATGACCGAGGGGTCGAGGGCCTGGATATCTTCAACACGGAGCGACTTGCCCTCTGCGGTCGCCACCATGAGATCCAGTTGCCGCTCGGCGGAGACCGTACCCCAAAGCTGCACCTCCGATTCGCCGGTGCGAACCGTGAACGGATCCTCCTGGGGCACTTCCACGGCGCCGTCGGTGCTGGCGATGAGGCGCCCGGAGGCGTAGTCGATGCCGTAGCCTGCGCCGTGCAGGTCGCGCGCGGTCAGAAACGCCTCGATCTGGAGGGCATTGAGCGGCCCGGTGACGGCGAGCTCCTCCACATCCACGGTGCCGCCCCAGTCTCCCTCCAGGTTGAATCGCTTGCTCAGCCGGCCGAGGTCGATCCCGATCACGGCGCCGGCGGCCTCGATCTCCGCCTCGGCGCCCGCGCGCGGGTTATGCAGGGTGGCCACGACGCCGCCAAGCTGCGCCGGCAGGTAGAGACCCTGGCACTCCTCAATGCGCACCTGGTTCAGGTCCCCCTCCACGTTGGCGCGGAGCATCTCCAGCCGGTCCTCGCCATAGGCCAGGTTGTAGGCGGCCAGCTCGCCGCGAAACGCAGGCTCCGAGAAGGTGCCCGTGACCTCGCCGCGCAGGTGCGCTTCCCCGCGCAGCTTGTCTACCTTGAAGCGTCTTGCTAGCGCCGTCACGTCAACTTCGCTGGCGGCGACCTGGAGCTGGAGGCGACCCTCCAGATGCACGCTTCCGTGGGCCGTCAAGAGCGCCTCGGGAGCGCGTGCGTGCGCGCCATGCACCTCCACGTGCCCGTCGCGGTAAGTGCAATCCGCCTGAAGGGCAGCGACCTGCCACTCCTTCCAAGCGGCGTCCGTCACG
>DUUU01000366.1 GCA_012841485.1 Armatimonadota bacterium | reverse complement strand
TTATCTGATCTCCCTTCCCCATGCGGTGCATGCCTGTTGTGACGCACCGGCATCCGCAGCGCGTCGCGCGCGCTGCAACTTTATGACTATCCGCCTCCGCGCGCCCTCCCATTTGGGCGCGCTTCGCGCGCTCGTTCATCCCCACTCTGCGCCGGCCAACCAGCCGGCCCCGTGCCCACGCGCGCCACTGCCACGAGAAGGGATCGTGATGCGGGGGTGCCGGGGAAAGCAAATTAGTGCGCTTCCGCCTCGCCCGCGGCGAGCGAGATGTAGACGCAGGCCAGCATCGCGAAGACCAACGCCTGAACGAAGCCCGTGAAAAGACCGAATACCAGCATCGGCAACTGATACGGGATCGGCACGAACGGCAGCACATAGTAGGCTAGTCCGGCCAGGATGACGATCACCTGCTCCTCGCCGAAGATGTTCCCGAAAAGACGGATGGAGAGCGAAAGCGGCCGGGCAAGCTCGCCGATGATTTCGATGGGGAGCATGAGCGGGGCCATCGCCGGGATCGGCCCGGAGAGGTGCTTCAGGCGCCCCACCAATCCGTGGGCACGGATACCATGGTACTGCACGTAGAAGAAGGTGATCAGCGCCAGGGCCACCGTGGTGTTCAGGCTACTCGTCGGCGCCATCGCTCCCGGCACGAGCCCGATCAGGTTGTTGAGCAGGATGAAGAGAAAGAGCGTGCCCACGAAAGGGGTGTGCTTCTCTCCCCCTGGCCCGATGATCCCCTTGATGAACTCATTCAGCGTGCCCACGATATACTCGAGGGCATTCTGCAGGCGCCCGGGCACGGGCATCATTTTGCGCGTACCCAGGTAGGAGATTGTCCCAAGGAAGGCAATAACGATACCCGACCAGAGGAGTATGACCCACGGGGCGAAATGCGTTTCCACGATCCGGTCCTTACCAACACTGCGATACCATCATCTTGCCGAGGTCTCCCCGGGCTGGCGGCAACGCTCTTCCTCGCGCTGCATCAAATAGATGCCGAAGGCCTTCAGCAAGATCACGGCTTGGATGAGCGCCACCCCCCCGGCAAACGCGGGCAGATGGAACCATCCGGAGTTCACCACTAGGTAGAGCAACAGGGCCATTGCAGGCAGCTTGAGGATCAAGAGCTTGACTACCGTCCCCTTTGCCAGAGTTCTTCCTGGCACGAAGAGGGCGTGTACCGCCCAATCAAAGCCGCGCAACACAAGCAGTCCCAGTGCCGCACCTGCCACAATGCTCCACGCGACGCGGAAAGCACCCAATCCGGTCGTGAAGAGCACCACCAACAAGAGCACCCCCGCGCTCGTGCGGTAGGTCCTCCCAATAAACCCTTCGTCCAATCTACTCGTCCCCTGAAATCTGCGCCGCCACTCGGAACAGCTCCAAGAACCCAGCCGCGGCGCCCAATAGCGTAAAGAGCGCGGTCAACCAGGGGTCCGTGCCCAATTTCCGATCCAGCCACTGTCCCAGGGCCCAGCCAATCAAGATCGCCACGGCCAGGAAGATCCCCACCTGGCCGGCGAGCGCCATGTTGCGAACCCACTTGCGTTCGCTATCCCCCAGTCGGTTGGGCCGCATCGCGTCTCTCTCAGCTCGCTCCGGCAATAAACTGGGCGTGCAGCGCGTGAACCGCGCGCTGCGTATCGTTCTCATGCACCAGGCAGGAGAGCGAGAGGGGGCTATCTGCCACCTGGAGGACGCGCACTCCCACGTCGCGGAGCCTCGCGAGCACCCCCACCCCCATCCCGGGAGTCTCCCAGACGCGCGTGGCAATCACCGAGACCATGGCGCACGTCTCCACCGTCTCGGCGTCCGCCATCACCACTTCCGCGGACGCTCCGGAGGCGGAGAGGAGCGCGCTCTGAACCTCCGAGCGCGAGCCGCCCTGCCCCACGCGCAGCAGATAGAGGCGCGTTCCACCCTGCTCCCGGGTGACGGGCAACACCAGACCATCCAAAAGATCGGTCACCCGATTCAGCGACTCGTGCGCCACGGCGAAGCCCACCACCTCCGGACTTCCCCGCAGCAGGTGGAACCCCACGCGCACGCGCGCCATCAGCTTGAACAGCTCCAGCTCCAGACGCCGCCGGTCCTCGCGGTAAGGCACGCGCAACGCCAGGTAGGCAACGCGCGGCATGTGCGCAATCGCCGTCACCCGATGGGGTAGCTCTGCCGCCGAGCCGGCAATCTGGGTGCCCGGCTCCGCGGTCTCCGTGCCCTTCACCCAGAGCGGTATCCCATACTCCATCGCGATCTCTGCCGCGCGAGGGTGGAGGACCCTGGCGCCCTGGTGTGCCATCTCCGCTATCTCTTCATAGGAGACCGTGGGGAGCGAAAGAGTTCCCGGACAGATTCTCGGGTCCGCCGTCATGACCCCAGGCACGTCGGTATAGATCTCCACCGCCTCGGCGTGCAACGCGGCTCCCAGGGCGGATGCCGTGGTGTCGCTCCCACCACGCCCCAGCGTGGTAATGGCGCCATGCCGGCCCGTTCCTGGGTCTGTGACCCCCTGGAAGCCGGCCACCACCGGGATGGAGCCCTCGGCAAGTGTGCTGATCACGTAGTGCGGGTTGATCGAGACGATGCGCGCATCGCCAAAGACCTCATCCGTGACGATCCCCGCCTGCCCGCCGGTGAGCGCCGTCGCGCGATAGCCGAGCGCCTTCAGCGTGTGCGCCATGATCACCGTCGAGATGATCTCGCCGCACGCCATCATCAGGTCCAACTCGCGCGCCTCCGGCGCCGCCGCTGGATCGACGCTACGCAGTTCGCCAAGCAGCGTATCCGTGGCGTAGGGCGCGCCCGCCCGGCCAATGGCCGAGACGACCACCACCGGGTCGTAGCCTTCTGCGCGGGCCTGTACCACCCGCTTCACGGCCGCCTGCCGGTGCTCGGCGGTATCAACCGAAGTTCCCCCGAACTTCAGGATCTTGATCCTCACCGTGCCACGCTCCTGCCCCTGGGTAGGTCGCTAGGCCGCCTCTTCAGGGAGGCCAAACTCGCGGCGCAACGCCTCCACCGCCTCTGCCAGTTGCCCGGCCGCGATCACGCACGAAACCGAGCTATGAGAATCCGCCATCTGGTACATGCCGACAGCGCGCCTAAACAGCACTTCCCCCATACGGGCCATGAGCCCGGGGATGCTGCGCATGTTCGGCGCCACCACGGTGATGACGGCACATCCTTCGGAAGCCTCGAACGTCACCCCCGCCCCGGCCAGGACCTCGCGGACCTGGGGCAGGTCGCCCTGTGCCACGACAAAGCTCAAACAGTCCGGGTAGATGCGCAGGAACTGGAGGGGTAACCGGCTCTCTGCCAGCGGTGAAAGCACTCGCAGCGCCTCGGAAACCCCGGCATCCGGCCCGGAGAGCTCTACAAAAACAAAGGACCGGCCAGTATCCGCCTCGAGCGAGAGCACCCCCCTCTCCTTCTCGAAGCCCACCCGGCGCGCCCGGATCGGCCGCATCCCTTCCGCCATGGCCCCTCACTCCTCACAGCGACCCAATGGCACGTTTCCGAACGCCTCCTTTTCACCGGGCAGAAGTATAGCACAGCGGTCCCGGCTTGTCAACCGATATTCACGCGCGGCGCGCCGCCCGCGGCGTCACGTTTAGCAGGCACGCCCATCGGAAAACACCCGATGGGGAGTGATACCGATAGCAGACTGCAAATCTGGGTCTGCGATTCGGAATGGCGCCTCCATCCGGGAGGGCAGCGTTCCGGAACTGGAACCGGTATGAGTTGCGACGCTTCCCAGGGAGGGAAACCGGAAAATGGCTGAGAGAGAGAGAGGCGAGGACATCCGCATCACCCCCGAAACTGGGGAGGTGGGCGGTGTGGCGCCCGCCGCCGTCATGCCGGCCGTCGGTGCTGACCGGGTTCGCTGGGGCCCAATCTGGGCAGGTCTGCTCGTCGCCATCGCCACTCAGATGATCCTGAGCTCGTTGGGTCTGGCGATCGGGCTCTACTCCATCACCCAGACGGCGGCCGGGGCGTTGGGCATCAGCTGGAGCGCGATCGGACTGTGGTCCGCCATCTGGGCGTTGATCTCGCTCTTCCTTGGCGGCTGGGTGGCTGCACGACTGGCTTCGGCAACGACGAACGCGAGCGGTGCGTGGCACGGCGTGATCGTGTGGGCACTCTCGCTGGTTCTCGGCACGCTGCTGACCGCCATTGGCGTCACCGGGGTGCTGGGCTACCTGCCATCGCGAGTGCTCACAACACCGGGGGTGACCCCGGGCGATGTCTCTAGCAGCGCGTGGGGCTTCTTCATCGGAGCTCTGCTCGGGCTGGCAGCAGCGGCTTGGGGCGGCTCGATGGGGAAGCGCCGAGAGG
>DUUU01000365.1 GCA_012841485.1 Armatimonadota bacterium | reverse complement strand
CTGCGCCAATCTGCCATACATCCCAGAGGAGAACCTGGGGAAGCTGCAGCCGGAAGTGCGCGATTGGGAGCCTGCGATCGCTCTGGGGGGCGGTCCGGGCGGCCTCCATGTGGTGGAACGCTTCCTGGAGCAGGTGCAGAGCCATCTGCGTGCCGGCGGAACTCTCTTCCTGGAGATAGGCCCCGAGGCGGACCAGGCGCCGCGCCTGACCGCCGCTCTGGGTGCGCGCGGCAGGTGGCGCGACGCGCGGGTGTTGCGAGATCTGGCTGGCTGGCCGCGAGTGGTGGCTGCCACCTACGCCGCCTGAGCTGCCAATCCGGCTGGTTCGCGGGGAGACTGGTATGGGAAGGACGTTGAGCGTCGGCATCATCGGCGCAGGGGCGGTGGCCGCGGCGCGTCACGCGCCCGGATATGAGCGCGCGCCTGGCGCCGAGATCCTGGCCGTGGCCGACGCCAACCTGGATCGCGCCGAGGCGCTCGCCAAGAAGCACGGCGTGCCGATTGTCTACCAGGATTACCGCGAGCTGCTCCGGCGCACCGATATCGACGCGGTCAGCATCTGCACCCCCAACGCCCTCCATGCCGAGCATGTCCTGGATGCGATTCAAGCGGGGAAGCATATCCTGTGCGAGCTTCCCATCGCCCTGGGCCTGGGCGAATGCCGCGAGTTGATCCAGGTGGCGCGAGCGCAGGGCGTTCTGTTGATGCCCGCGCTAGCCGAGCGCTTCTCCGCCGCGCACCGGCAGGCGCGCGAGATCGTGGCCTCCGGGCAGATCGGGCGCCCCCTCTTCTTCCGTGCTAGCTTTGCGAGCCCCCCACCTCCCACGGGCAGCGATTGGCGCATCGATCCGGCTACCTCCGGCGGTGGCGCCCTGATCGACCTGGGGTTGCATGCCCTGGACCTCTTCCGCTTCCATATGGGCTCAGTTACCACCGTTCTGGCGGATACGGGCACGCTGGCAGGCGAGGCACCGGTGGAGGACGCGGCGGTGTGCGTGGTGCACGGCGACCGCGCTCGGGGGTGCATCGAGGCGCGCTGGTGCGGCGTGGGCTCGGCGCGGAGCGTGGAGATGCACGGCACTGCGGGGGGAGTGCTCGTGGAGGCGGGAAAGCCGGTGCATGTGTGCGGCGCCGGGACGGGATGGGAGCCGGTGCCGGCGCCGGCCAACGAGGGCCCCGCTGGTATCGTGGCCCATTTCGTGGCGTGCTGCCTGCAGGCAGCGGAGCCGGAAGTGGCTGCCGAAGAGGGTACGCGGGCGTTGGAGCTCGTCCTGGCCGCGTACGAATCGGCCCGCCGCGGGCGGCCGCGGCAGATTTGAAGGGGGAGCGCGATGATCGACCAGTGGCGTGTGCGAGAGACGTTCCTGCGGCTGTTACGGATGAACACGCCTTCGGGCCAGGAGGGCCCGGTGGCTGATTTTCTGGAGGCTGAGCTTCGCGCGCTGGGCTTTGAGACGTGGCGTGACGGCGCCGGCAAGGCGATTGGAGGCGAGACGGGCAATCTCCTGGCGCGCCGGCCGGGATCTGCACCGGAAGCTCCCACCGTGCTCCTCAATGCGCACATGGATACCGTGGCCCCAACAGAGGCGTTGGAGATCGTGGAAGAGCCGGATGGCGTGATCCGCTCCTCGGGAACGACGATCCTAGGCGCGGATGATAAGGCGGGGCTGACGGCGATCCTCGAAGGCGTGCGTGCCGCCGTGGCGGAAGGCTTCCCGATGCCCACAGTGGAGATCGCCTTCACCATCGCCGAAGAGACGGGCCTGCGCGGGGCACGGCACCTCGATTACTCCTCGCTGACCGCGACTCAGGGCTATGCTTTCGACGGGGGAAAGCCCGTGGGGGGCATCGTCGTGGCGGCGCCATCTCAGGATAACGTGACCGCCGTGGTGCATGGCGTGGCGGCGCACGCGGGGGCGGCGCCGGAGAAGGGAGTGAGCGCGATCCGCATCGCCGCGGAGGCGATCAGCCGCATGCCCCTGGGACGCATCGATGCTGAGACGACGGCCAACATCGGCGTCATTCAGGGAGGGCACGCCACGAACATCGTGCCAGATCGCGTGGAGTGCCGGGGAGAGGCGCGCAGCCACGACGATGAGAAGCTGACCCGCCAGACGCGAGCGATGACCGATGCCTTCAACGAGGCGGCAGCGGCCGCCGGCGGGCGTGCCGAGGTGCGCGTGGAGCGAGTCTACTCCCACTTCGGGTTCACGGAGAACGATCCCCTGGTGCGCCGCGCAGTCAGCGCCGCGAGCCGCGCCGGAATCGCAGAGGTGGTGACCCGACCGGGTGGCGGCGGCAGCGACGCGAACATCTTCAACACGCACGGGATCGCCACCGTCGTGGTCGGCCTGGGCTATGATAATGTGCATGCCAACAACGAATATATGTCTCTGGCGGACCTGACGACGGCTGCCAGGGTGGCGCTGGAGATACTGCGCCTGGCAGGCGCTGAGAGGGCTTGACTCTGCGGGACCCCCGTGCTATTATCGCGAGTGGGTTTGGCTCGCCCGCATGTTTGGGGGCACGGCTCTCCTTTTGGGGGAGAGCTGAGTACTGCTGCTTGGCGGCGGCGCAGGCGAATCGGGCATCCCACACGGTACACCCGCGTGCGCAAGGGTGTGCTCCAGGCGGATATTGTGGAGTAGTGGGGGCGTCCCGCCGCGGCAGGGCGCTCGTCGCGTTGGTTGTGCGGGGGCGTGCAAGAACGCCGGGAGTGGAGAGTTGACGGCCGTGGTAACGAGACTCGACGGCTCACCGCATGAGGAAGAGGTTGTGCGATTACGCGCGGCGCTCGCCGAGCGGCAACGCCAGATAGATGCCGTGCACCGCATTTCGCAGGCCCTTTATACGAAGACGAGGCTGGACGACATCCTCCGCGAAACGCTCCAGGTGTCGCTTGAGACGCTCGATGCCAACAGCGGCTCTCTCTACACCCACGACCCCGAGAGGCGCGAGTTGGTCTTTGCCTACGTCATCGCCGAACCCGACGTGGCTGCGGTCCTCACCGGGCGCAGAATGCCGGATACCCAGGGGATTGCCGGCGAGGTGTTCCATAGCGGCATTCCGAAGATCAGCGACGACGTCAACAAAGACGCCAAGCACAACCGCGATGTCGACCGAGAGTCGGGATACGTGACCAAGAACATGATCACGGTGCCCCTCAAGGCGGCCGAGGGGAAGCCAATCGGCGTCATGCAGGTCCTGAACAAGACGAGCGGCGTCTTTGGTGAGCAGGACCTGGAGGTGCTGACGATTCTGGGGCAGCAGGCCGCCACGGCCATCGAGAACGCGCGCCTGCATGAGGATGCGCGGCTGGCAGAGGTGGTCAAGCTGATGGGCGACATCAGCCACGACATCAAGAACATGATCACCCCGGTCGTCACCTGCTCGCAGACGCTGGAGCTTCTCTTCCAGCAGTTGTTCATGGAGCTCGATCAGATCTACGCGCGCCATGAAAAGGAGAACCCCGAGCTGATCCAGGAGGTGCAGCAGGCGGTCGATTTCCTCCGCTCCTTCTATCCCGAAGCGATTGAGATGTTCAACGACGGCGCGACCGCGACTCAGGAGCGCGTCCGCGAGATCGCCGATTGCGTGAAGGGGATCGTCGCGCAGCCACGTTTCGAGCTGGTGGACGTGAATGATGTGGTCACGCGCGTGATCAAGCCGCTCTCGCTGGTGGCGGAGAGAGGGGGCGTGGATCTCTGCCACGAGCGTGGCGAGGTTGCCCCGACGCTTGTGGATCAGAAGCAGCTCTACAACGCGGTCTACAACCTGGTGAACAATGCAATCCCAGAGACCCCTGCGGGCGGCAGGGTGACTATTCGTACCTACGACTGCCCCGAGGGCGAGTTCCCCGACGGCGGCTATGTGATGATCGAGGTGGAGGATACGGGCCGCGGGATGCCGGAGGAAGTGCGCAAGCGCCTCTTCACGGAGGACGCCGTGAGCACGAAGCCGGGCGGCACCGGTCTGGGGACCAAGATCGTCAAGAACGTCGTTGATGTTCACCAGGGCCGGATCAGCGTCGAGAGCGAGCAGGGCAAGGGCACCTGTTTCTACATGCGCCTTCCAATCCGCACCGAGCTTCCCGAGGCCGATCAGTCTCATGCCGCCTGACGGCGCTCGCCACCGGCAAGGGCAGCGTTTCTCCCTCGTCGCGGTGCCGGCACTGCTTCTGCTTCTTGACAGGTGCGTGCCGCGCCTGCTATGATACCTTTGGCGGCGTGCCTCTAGGGCCGATAGCTCAATGGCAGAGCAGGGGACTCATAATCCCTTGGTTGCAGGTTCGAATCCTGCTCGGCCCACCAAGAAAACCTAGCAGTGACGCCATTTTCTGAGGCACGACGCCCAGGCAATAGGTGCCGAAAGCCCGAAGGGGAGCGAAACGGGGAGCAAAACGGATTCGAACCCCACGGGGAGCAAGGCGGGAGCAAAAGCAAAGGGGAGGGCAGCCGGACTGCTCTCCCCTTTTTCTGTTCGGCCCCGCGCTTCGCGAACTACCCCCCGAGGCGTTGCGCGAGGCTGTTCAGGGCTTCCACCTGTGATGGCTGGGCAACGTGCGAGTAGGTGCCCATCGTCACAACGTAGGAACTATGGCCGAGAATCTCCTGGGTGACCCGGTGATGCACTCCCAGTGCGGTAAGTAACGAACCGGTGCTATGCCGCAAGTCGTGGAACCGAATCTGCGGCAGCTTGGCCTTCTTCAGAAGCGGGCGGAAACGCTGCATCACGAAGTTCGTGGGATCCTGGGGCTTCCCCAGGGTGTTCGGGAAGACAAGCCCGTGCTCTTGCCAGCGTTTTCGCTGCAAGTCTTGTTCCTTCTCCTGGCGCTCCCGGTGCGCTTTCAGGGCGGCCACGGCCATCGGCGCGAGGGGTAGTACCCGGCGGCTGCTTTCCGATTTTGGAGAGCCGAACACCAATCCGTGCTTTGGGATGTAGGCGAGGGAGCGTTCCACGCGCAAGGTTGCTGCCTCCAGGTCTACGCACTCCCAAGCCAACCCGAGCAACTCACCCTCTCGCATTCCAGTGAGCAGCGCCAGGGTGTAGAGGGCCTCGAAGCGGTCGCCGCGTGCAGCGTTTATCAACTGCATCGCTTCCTGAGAAGACAGCCAGCGAAGCGTGGGCCGAACCCGCCGGGGTGGGGAAACCCGGTCGGCAACATTGCGCCCGACAAGATCACGATCCATCGCGTCGTTCAGCGCCTTGTGCAGAATGCGGTGGAGATCATTGGTGGCGAGTTAGCGAATCAGGCCACCTGTCAAGGCCCTCTTGGATAGATTCGTTTGGTGGGTTATACTCTGGCTATGAGCCAGAAGAAACGATCCGCCCCCAAGAGGAGCACGGTTCGACACACGCGGGCGATCCAAGTGGACCGCATCAAGCGGCCTACCGTGGCCCCGCCCGACGAGAAGACAGAGGAGGTGTTGACCGAAGTCATCCACCCGGCCACCTACAACCAGGTGGCGGCTTTCTGGGATGCTGGACTGCGCCAGCGGATCCTTACCTTGCCCGTGATGGTCGCTCTGGTGCTCAGTGCTATCTGGCGCCAGATGGGCTCGGTGAGAGAAACCGTGCGTGTTCTGAACCGGGAGGGAATGCTGTGGACGGCCCCGCTGGATGTTTCTCGCAAAGCGGTCTCGGACCGGCTCCGCGCCTTCCCGGCCCATCTCTTCCACAACGTGCTGATGGAGGTGCTGCCGCAGATGCAGGAGCGCTGGGAGAAGCGCGTGCGGCCGCTCCCTCCAGCCATTGCCCGAGCGCGGCAACATTTCACGGCCATTCTGGCCTTGGACGGCTCCACCCTGGACGCCCTGTTGCGTAAGGTGGGCCTGTTGCGGGAAGGCGAAGGCCCGATCTTGGCGGGCCGGATGGCGGCACTGCTCGACATCGCTTCCCAGTTGCCGCGCCAGATCTGGTATGAGGAAGACAGCCAGGCCCATGACCAGCGCTTCTGGGAGCGGGCCAGCAAGAGCTTGCAGCAGGGTACGCTGCTGCTCTTCGACTTGGGGTTCGTCAACCACCCCATCTTCGACCGGCTTACAGCAAAGGGCGTGTCCTTCCTCACCCGGATGAAACAGAACGCGGCCTACCAGACCGTGCATCTTCTGGGAAAGGGCGAGCACTTCTGCGACCAGATCATCCTCCTGGGTTCGCGCGGCAAGCAATGTGCCCACCAGATGCGCCTGGTGGAGGTGAGGCATGAGGGGAAGTGGTATCGCTACCTGACCAACGTGCTGGATCCCAAGCTGCTCTGCACCGAAGACGTGGTGGCGCTCTATTGGCAGCGCTGGCGGGTGGAAGATGCTTTCAAGATCGTCAAGCGCCTCCTTGGCCTGGCCTACTTCTGGACTGGCGCCTGCAACGGCATCCAGTTGCAGGTCTGGGCCACCTGGCTGTTGTACGCGGCCCTGGTCGATCTGACCGATGCCGTGGCCGAGCGCCTGGAAGTACCCTTCCAGCGCGTGTCTATGGAGATGGTGTATCGTGGTCTCTACCACTTCACCCAAGCCTATCATCGCGGGCAGGCGCAGGACCCGGTCGCCTATCTGGCTGACGACGCCAACAAAGACCTGGGCGTCCTCAAGCGCAAACGTGGCCCAACGCCGAGCGATCTACTGCACTTGACAGTTTCGCCGGTGGCTTAACTTGCCACCAATGGACTTACCCCTACGGCGTGCCGGATGTGCGTCGTGTCGCCGAGCATCTCGATTCCTCGGGGGCAGACCTGTCAGAATACTGCGGCTTGCACGTGCATGTGGATGCCAGCAACCTGGACGGACGCCAGCTCACGAATCTGCTCTGTCTCGCCTATCGCTATCAATCCGTCGTCACGAATCTCCTGCACATCCATCCTGACCGCATGGAATACTGCCAGCCTCTGGACGAGTACACGGCCAACTACGTAGCCCGCCGAAAGCCCGAAACAGCATGGCAGTTCAACCAGTACTTACGCACCTGCTGCACATCCCGATATCGCACGGTGAACTTCTGGGCGCTGTCAGCCCACGATACCGTTGAGTTTCGCTGGTATAACGCCACACTCAACCCTGACCTCATCGCGGCCTACATTGACCTTTCCGTGGGCTTCGTGGCACGGGCGTGCAGACAGCAGCGGGCATCCACTGAGCCGGCCCCGTTTTCGGCACGAACTGCGAGGGAGAACACCCGCCAACTCCTTTCCGGCCTTGGATTCGCCGGCCCCGAGTACCGCAAGACCCGACAGGTTCTGATGGAACGGCTTGCCCATGCCTGTTGATGCCGATGGGGAGGCACGGCGGCTGGGGAAACCCCGGCCCTGTGCCTCAGTCTATCATCTGCCTGCGAGAGGAGGGATGATGCCCCGTTTGGATCTGGACGCCATCGAGAAGCGTGCCGACACAGCCACCGCCGACGACCTGCTGGCCCTCATCGGCGAAGTGCGGAAGTTGCGCCGGTGGCTCACCTATGCGGACGTGCTGTACCTGTACGCCTACCGCGAAGGAACCCAGGCCGTGGTGAAGGTATGGCGGTACTGTGGTGACAGCGACGGCCTTCTCGATTGGACGGCCACCTGCTATACGAACGGCAGGATCATGGGAAGCGAACACTTCGCAACCCAGGACGAGGCGTTGGACGCAGCGGAACGCCTGCTGGCCGGCAAGGGATTCCAGAAAGGAGATGTCAATGCGGCTACTGACCAAAGAGATTGAGCGCAAGCTGCCGGCGCTCTATGCTACCGAGGATTTGCCCGAAGAGCAGAAGATGGCCGTCGTCAAATACTTCCACGCATGTTCCTCAGCCACGTGGTATGTGTTCGAGGGTGAGAAACAGGAGGATGGTGACTGGCTGCTGTTCTGTTTCGTCAGCGGCCTGGGCTGCGACGAGTTGGGATACGTCTCTCTCAACGAACTGCGGAGCTTCCGTGGGCGCT
>DUUU01000364.1 GCA_012841485.1 Armatimonadota bacterium | reverse complement strand
CATAGCTGGACGGTGGCTTCCCGGCGGCCAGCCGACGGGAAGCCCTGGATGAGGCGCGCGCCGCCCGGCGAGAGATCGTCCGGCGCGGTGATGTAGCCGGCGTTGTAAAGGCCGAGCAGGCGCAGCCCCAGCCGGATGGCATCCGGCGACTGCCCGGCGAGAAGACGGTTGATCTGGGCATCCAGCCGGCCCTTATCGGTGAAGAAGAAGCCGGTGTAGGCAGAGTAATGCGGCATCCCCTGAAGCACGCCGAAGTTAGGAAGGAGCGTGTTCCTCAGCGGGTAGAACGCCTCGGGATCGCGCTGCCACCCCCGCGAGTGCTCCAGGGCATCCTGCCAGGGCACCACCTCATGCCAGGTATAGACGCGGCACTGGTCGCGGTCGGCGCCAATCGCTGCCATAACGGGCGCCGGACCCAGCCATTTGCGCGCGTCCACCAGCGCATACTGTCGGGAAGCGTGAGAGAGAAGCTCTGCCGCGGTGAGAGCGAAGCAGAGGCCCACGAGCGCGGGCGCCAGCCGGAGGCGCCAGGTGGCGAGGCGACTCCGCGCCAGATCGAAGCCGTAGCCGGCAAGTGCCGCCAGCGCGAGATCGGTGACGAGCAGGAAGCGCGCCGGGATGCGAAACTCACCCATGCCGGGGAGGTGGCGCCAGAGGAAGGGGAAGAGCGGTGTCTGCTTCCCCATAGCGAGGAGGAGCGACACTACGGCGGCTCCAGCAAGGAGGGCCACGCGCCGGTCGCGCCGCCAGAGCGCGCCGGTGGCATAGAGCGCCAGGACCAGGGGGAGAAGGCCCACATAGCCGCAGTTCTCCCAGAAGAGAACGGCCTGGCCGCCCGCGAAGAAGGAGTAGGTGTTGCGCCCCGGGTCGCCAAAGAAGAAGGGCCACACGAAGGTGACCAGGTGCTGCCAGGGAAGCGTGTAGTAAGTCGCCTTCTCCAGAGAATCCTTGGCAGAGCGGTGCGCGAGCTGCGCCAGCTCCCAGGTGGGCAGCAACTGCACGCCCGCCAGGCCCGCGCCCAGCACGGCTGCTGCCACAAACCCGACGGCAGCGAGGGCCGCCGCGCGGAGGGATCGCAGGGCGGGGCGCCCCGGGGAGGATGGCGTCGCATCCACTGAAACCTCGCGCTGAAGCACCCGAAGGATCAGGTAGACGCCGGTGAAGAGGATGCTATAGTAGGCCGTCTGCGGGTGTCCGGCCAGATGCTGGAGCGCCTGTACCGGCGCCAGCGCCAACAAGTAGGCGGGGCGGCGCGTTCGCGCGTAGCGCTCGCACAGGAGCAGGAGCAGCGGCAGCCACTGGGCGGCGGCGATCAGGTTCAGGTGCCGGATGTGCCCGAAGAAGAACCCCGAAAACGCGAAAACCATCCCGGCGAAGAGCGCTGCCACGCGGCTTTGCTCCAGCTCGCGCGCGTACAGGAACATCAGCAGGCCCGCGCCGAGGTAGGTGAGCACCAGCGACAGGTTGATCGACGCGACGAGCGGAAGCCAACCCAGGAGCAGATTGGGCGGGTAGAGAAAGCCCCCCTGGCCCTCACCGTGGATTGGAAAGCCGGTGTTCATCGCATCCGTCCAGAGGGGGAGGGTGCCACGGCGCAGAGCGTCGCCCAGGATCCGGCGCACGGGGTAGTTGAAATCGAGGAGGTCGCTGCCCGCAACCATCTCGCTGACGAAGGGCACCTGGCGCAGGAGCAGCACTCCCGGGAACTCCAGGAAGAGAAGGAAGAGAAGAAAAAGGGCCGCCGCTGCCACCGGCCGCCGGCGCGCCCAGGCCCGCGCGCGCGACAGAGTGGCAGATGCACCCACGGGAGTGTTGAGGAACAGGGGAGCCTCCTTTCGACACCCGGACCAGGGCGGGGCAGCCTGTGCCGAGAGCCGCTTCGCCGCGTCGCCTCTCTGGAGGCGCGCACCTAACATACCACCCGCCCGAGGGAATGTCAACCGATTCTTGTCCTGCCCAAACGCTTATGATAGAATGGATTCAATCGCCGTTTGGCACGGGGAAGGAGGAGCGCATGCGACGGTTCGAGGAACTGGCCACCGAAGGAATCAACCCGGAACACGCGCGGCTGGATGAACTACCCACGCTGGAGCTGGTCACGGCGATGAATCAGGAGGACCGCAGCGTCGCCGACGCGGTTGCCGCGGTTCTTCCGGAGGTCGCTCGCGCCGTTGATCTTGTGGTGAGCGCCCTGGGAAACGGCGGACGGCTCTTCTACGTAGGCGCGGGCACCAGCGGGCGGCTGGGCGCGCTGGATGCCGCGGAGTGCCCTCCCACCTTCAGTGTCAGCCGCAACGTGGTGCAGGCGATCATCGCCGGAGGGCCGGAGGCACTGCTCCATTCGGTGGAAGCCGTGGAGGACTCCGAGGAGGGGGGTGCGGAGCAGATCACCCTGGCTTCGGTCTCCAACCTGGATATCGTCTGCGGGCTCAGCGCCTGCGGCAGCACCCCCTTCGTCCTTGGCGCAATGCGGGCAGCGCGCGAGCGCGGGGCGCGCACCATCGGGATCGCGTGCAACCGCCCTTCGGAGATGGAGCCCCTCGCCGACGTGATGATCACGCCGCTGACCGGCCCCGAGATCCTCTCCGGCTCCACCCGGCTCAAGGCGGGCACTGCCCAAAAGATGATCCTCAATATGCTCTCTACCGCCGCCATGGTTCGCCTGGGCAAGGTGTATGGTAACCTGATGGTCGATGTCCACCCGGTGAGCAAGAAGCTGGCGGACCGAGCGCAGCGGATCATCCGCGTTGCCACGGGCGTCTCCGAGGAGGAGGCGCGCGCGCTCTTTGAGGAATCGGGTGGCCGGCCCAAAGTGGCGATCGTAATGCAGAAGCGCCACTGCACCCCGAAGCGAGCCGAGGAGCTACTGGCGCGCAATAAGGGGTTTGTCAAGGCGGCCCTCGCGGACCAACGCCCGTGAACGCCTGGCCCCGGATGGCGGGAGGTGCCCCGCGGCTCTCCCGCCGGGTTCTGACCGGGATACTCCTGGGCCTGGCCGTGCTG
>DUUU01000363.1 GCA_012841485.1 Armatimonadota bacterium | reverse complement strand
CGACGACGCCTGGCTGTGGGGTGGAGACGACCCGGGCCGCAACCTGATCACGCGCGAGGTGCTGCCGCGGGTTGTTCACCGGTGTGATCCCGGACGGCCTTTTGTGCCAAGCTCGCCCTACCACGCCCCGGAGCAGGTGCGCCGTGGCGAATCGCGCCTGCTTCCCGAGCAGCACCTCTGGGGCCCGCGCGACTACTTCAAGAGCCGGTTCTACACGGAGACCACGGCGCACTTCATCAGCGAGATCGGCTACCACGGCTGCCCCAACGTCTCCTCGATGCGCCGCTTCCTGGATGAAGAGCACCTCTGGCCGTGGCAGGAGAACTCCCAGTGGATCACCCACTGCACCGACTCCACGCCAGGCGGCGGGCCCTACAAGTACCGCGTGCGCCTCATGGCAGACCAGATTCGCGAGCTCTTCGGGATCGATCCGGAGGCGCTGGATGAGTTTGCGCTTGCGTCTCAGATCTCCCAGGCGGAGGCGAAGAAGTTCTTCGTGGAGATGGTTCGCCTGCGCAAGTGGCGGCGCACCGGGGTCCTCTGGTGGAACGTCATCGATTGCTGGCCGCAGTTTTCCGACGCCATCGTGGACTACTACTTCGGGAAGAAGCTGGCCTACTATTACCTCCGGCGGGTGCAAGAGCCGGTGTGCCTCATGATCGACGAACCCGAGCACTGGCACGTGCGCGTGGTGGCGGGAAACGACTCGCGCTCGCCGGCCGAGGGGCCCTTCCGCGTCTGGGATGCCGACACGGGCGAGACGCTGCTGGAGGGCGAGTTTCGTACCCAGGCGAATGCCAATCAAGAGGTGGGGCGTATCCGGGTTTCCCACGGCGAGCACCGGCTCTTCCTGATTGAGTGGAGGGTTGACGGGCGCGCGCGGGGGAACCACTATCTGCTGGGCAAGCCGCCCATCCCCTTCGAGCGCTACCGCAAATGGCTGCGGGCGATTGCCGCCCTCCCGGCTGGCTTCAACCCGGAGGAGGTCGCGCGCTGAGCGGGAACGGCCGGATAGCCTTCCTGAGACCGGGCGGCTGCGGAAGAGCACGGGAGGTAGCCGATGTATGAGCGTATCCTGGTGCCGCTGGATGGTTCGGATGTCGCGGAGGAGGCGCTGCTGCACGCGCGTGAGATTGCGCGCCATTTCGGCTCGCGCCTCTACCTGCTGCATGTAGTAGAGCCGCTCCTGGTACCGTCGCTGCCCTCCTTCGCGGGGCCGGAGCTGAGCGCGCGGGAGCATCCGGGAGACGCGGAGGCCGCGAGCAACTACCTTCAGGGGTGGGTGCGTACCCTGGGCGGTGAGGGGCTTGCCGCGGAGGGACTGCTGCGGCATGGCTCCCCGGCGGATGAGATCCTGGACTGCCAGGAAGAGTTCGGTATCAGCCTCATCGTCATCGCCACGGAGGACCGTCTCGGGTTGGGTATCTTTGGGGGCGAGCGCACATCGGATGCCGTCCTGGCGCGAACCAAAGCGCCGGTCCTGGTGGTGCCGGTCGGGTGGAAATCCGATGAGGGCGCGCGCGCCTGAAACCCTGCCGGCGGGAGTGTGGGTATGAGGAGACGGTGGTTTGAGAGAGGGGTGGGCGTCAGCCTGGCGCTGTTGTGGATCGCCTGGGGGGCCCGGGCAGAGTTGGGGGCGGCATCGCTTCCCGGTTACTCCATCCGGCGGGTGGTTTCACAGCGCCCGGCCATGGAGGGTGCGTTCAGCCCCGACGGGAGCCGGTTTGTCTTCGTTCACCGGGATCGCCTCTGGCTTCACGAGGGCGGGCGGGTCCGGCGAATCGGCGCACCGGCCGTGGACCGCGTCTATCGCGCGCGTTGGGCCGCGGAGCACCTCCTTGTGGTGAGCCACGTCATCCCCGGGGAGGGTGATGCCCTGGGCGTGCTGGACCTGCGCGCAGGGCGCTACCTGCGGTTTGCGGGCCGGATCCACGAGGATGGTTTCGCGACGTCGCAGCGCGGCGGCGTCGTGGCCTGGTGGCGGCAACCGCATCCACGCCCTGTTGCCCACTCCCCGCGGGAGACGAGCTCCGTAGCCGGCGCCTGGATGGCGGTCCTGGGCGAGGGCGTTCCATCTCCCGTGCGGCTGGCCTCGGGCGCGCATGCCAGGTTGGCGGTGCCGTCGCCTGACGGACGGAGCATCCTCGGCCTGGCGTATGGAGAGAAGCTGTGTCTTCACCGGGTGCCCTCGGGGGGCGCACGGATTCTGACCGGCGGCACGGAGGGCGCGCCGATGGCGGCGGCGTGGTCTCCCGATGGGAGCGCCGTCGCCTGCCTCTTTGCCTCGGGCGACGCGAGAGAAGAGTGGCGGAGACTGCGGGTGTACCGGGCGGGAGAGGATGAGTCCGCAACGTGCCCCGAGATTACCCCTGGGTGCGTGGAGATCGCCTGGGATGCCGCCGGTGAGGGTCTCTTCTGCCGGGTCGTGGGGGAGGACCCGGGGCTGTGGCACGTGGCCGCCATCGGGGGGAGCGAGCCACGTCGCGTTTACGCGGGCCGAGTGTTACAGTTCGCGCCGCTCGCCGGCGGTCGCGCGCTCATCGTCACTCCAGCCCGGGAGAAGCCGGGGTTGCACCAGCTCTATCTCGTGGGCATGGCCGGCACCGAGGCACAGCGCGTGACCAACACTCCCAGCTTCGACCACCTCGATTCCGCGTCGTCCGACCATCGCAGCGTGCTCATCACGCGCCGGCCGCGCGACGACCGGCAGTCGCTCTTCCCGGAGGCGACTCTCTGGCGGTTCGATCTGCGGGGGGAGTGATGCGACCGGCTGCGTCGGGCAGGCGAGGGCGCTGCCAGGGAGGAGGCGCCCTCGCGAGACTCCACTGGGGGCGTTTCTCCTACGTCTGGGGCTGTTCGCTCGCCTCCAGGGAGGCCGCGAGTGGCGCGTAGAGATCGCGTGCTCGCGCGACATCAGCGGCGATCTGCGCACGCAACGCCTCGGGGGTGGGGAACTGCTCCTCGAAGCGAAGCCGGTCGAGGAAGTGCAGGTTCAGATTCTTGCCGTAGAGGTCGCCTTCGAACCCCAGCAAGTGCGCTTCCACGGTGATCCGCGTGCCATCGAAGGTGGGGCGCCGGCCGACATTCACGGCGGCGCCGTAGCAGGCGCCTTCCACGCGGGCCTGACACACGTACACCCCGAGCGCGGGCAAAACCTTCTGGGGCGGGTAGGCGATGTTGGCCGTGGGGAAGCCCAGGCTGCGTCCGATCTTCTCGCCGGAGACCACCTCCCCAGCCATCTGGTAGGGGCGCCCCAGCAGGCGACGGGCATGCGCCACCTCGCCCGCCGCAAGGACGCGCCGGATCAGCGTGCTGCTGATCGGCTCGCCATCGGCAGTGACCGGATCGAGCGCCTCCAGCGTGAAGCCGCACTCCTTCTGCATCGCGGCCAGGACCGCGATATCGCCCTGGCGGCCTTGCCCGAAGCGGAAGTTGCGGCCCACGACGACCGCGTGCGCGTCCAACTCGCCGCGAAGCGAGCGCATCACAAATTCGCGCGCCTGAATCGAGAGGAAAGCGGGCGTGACGCGAGCGACCACCACGAGCGAGACGCCCAGCGCGCGGATCAGTGCGAGCTTCTCCGGGAGAGTGGTCAGGTAGGGCCTTGCCCGGTCGGGCCGCAAGACCTCATCCGGGTGCCAGTCGAGGGTGAGGACAAGAGGCGCCAGATCCCTCTCCCTGGCAATGGCCATCGCCCGGCGGATCAGCGCCTGGTGACCACAGTGAACGCCATCAAACATTCCTATCGCGACCGCCGTGGGAGAAGGGACCCCCTCCGCCAGGCGTCCACCTTGCAGTAAGTGCATCAGTTTGGTTGCTCCATCCGCACTCCTGTTTCGCCGCGCTTTGGTCTAATGCCTGCCCCCGAGGCGCCTCGTTCCTCTCTGGCATCGCTTGTGCAAACCCGCCCGAAATATCAGGAGGCTGGGCAAGCAGGGGGGCGATCAGAGGGACGGTGACACCATGAGCCAAGCGCGACCACCAGACGTCGCTGAACGCATGCCGGAGAACACCATTCTGGCGGCGACCGCCGCTGGCCGTCGCCTCTCGCTCCTGAGCGACCTGGCGTGTCCGGCATGTGGGCGAGAGATGCTGACGGAGGTCGCCTCCCAGGGGGGGAGGCCCGCGAGCATGGCATGCAACCACTGCGGCCGGAGGTGGCCGGTCCATAAGCGGACTCCCGCGTTCCTGCCCCCGGTGGAGGCGGCGATCCCATCGGGTGCCGAGGCGCTCCTCCACGCGCCGGATGTCGAGCGATGGGATGCCTTCTGCCACGCCGTTCGAGACGCGGACCCGGCGCTGGGCGCCGAGGTGTTCGATTTCAGCCGAGACGACTGGCGCTTCCTGCTGCCGCTGCCGCCCGATGCGCAGGTGCTTCTTCTGGGGTGTGGGTGGGGACGCCTGGCCTCATCGATGGCCGATATCGCCGGGCGCGTCTATGCTGTGGACCAAGACGAGGCCAAAACTCGCTTTGTGAATGCGCGCGCCTATGCGGAGGGCCGGTCAAACCTCCTGGGAATCACCGCCGGGATCCACGCGCTTCCCTTCCGACGCGCCAGCTTCCACCTGGTGGTCGTTGCCGACCCAGCGGTCATCGAGCAGAAAGTCACCGGCCGAAGCGTGCTGACCAACCTGGTGTACCTGCGTGCCTTTCTGGCCCAAAACGGAGCGTTGCTCTTGCGGGCTCACCAGGGAAGGCCGACAGGGCTGTTGGCGGTGGATGCCTGGCAATGGGAACGCCGCTTGCGGCACGCGGGATTCAGGCGGGTGGAGGATCTCCTGGCGCTGCCCGACGCCGATACGTGCTCCTACGTCGTGCGCACGTGCGCGGAAGTGCCGCCTGGCATGGCAGTGCGGGCGTTCGCGCGCTACTGCCTGGAGCCCAAAAGCGCATCCCGCCGGGCCATGCGTCGGCTCGCAGGCGCGCTGCCTGTTCCGAACGCGGTGCGCCTGGCCGCGCCAGGCCACTGGCGTCTTGTCACGGGCGATGGCCCCTGCTGCCCCGCCGTCCTCGCCGATCCCGGGCTCCCAGGGGGGGAGTGGGGCATCGTGGCGGCACGCAGCCGCCCGTACCAGGGAGCGCGTGCCCACTTCATCGCCATCGATCCCACCACGGCACGCCCTCGGTTCCTCGTCAAGGTAGCGCGTGATGCCGGCGCGTCGGGGGTGATCGACCGAGAGTTTCGGATGCTGACGACGTTGCGGGAAGCCCTCACCTCGGAGATGCGCGCCACCATCCCGGAAGCACTGGCGCGCTTCACCGTGCATGGGCATCCGGCATCCGCACAATCCTACCTGGAGGGGCGCCACCTCGCGGCGCTTCTGGCGGAGACGCCTCGCCGGCATCGCCCGGAAGCTGCGGCGGACCTCCTGGGCCATGCGACCATCTGGTTGAGTCGCTTCCACCGTGAGACGGCGCGCGACGTGACCCTGACCCGAGACCTCCTCGATGAGTTGCTGTTGTCTGATCTGGCGCGCGTGCTCGAGACCTGCGCTTTCACCGATCAGGCGCGATCCTTGCTGGCCTCACTGAAGGAGGATGCGTTGCGATTGGTCGGCCAGCGGATTCCATTGGTGTGCGAGCACCGCGATTTCTGGGCAAAGAACATCCTCATGGACGGCACCACCATCCGCGTGGTTGATTGGGACCTGGCCGCTTCGGATCGCCTGCCCTTGGGCGATCTATTCGAGCTTATTCATTCATTGGCCTTCATACTCACCGGAGACCAGGAGAAGCTGGAACGGACAGGGGATATGCTGACGATGGCATATGGGGGGCACGGCACCTTCTCGCGCGCTGTGAGGCTGTCGCTGGATGCCTATTGCGCGCGTCTGCGCATCCCCAGAGAGTGGGGACGAGTCTTGCTGCCGCTGCTGATGCTGCGCAAGGCGGTGCTGCACGTGGACCACTTCCGTTCGGGAATGGCGCCGCGGTGGCTGACGGTTGGGGTTCGTTTCCTGGAGGCGCCAACACGTTTTCCGGTGATCCTGGGGCTGGCAGGCTCCAGGATCGCGGAAGGAGGGAGTCGATGAAGGTATCCGTGGTCACCTGCACTCGCAATCGGCCGAACTTGGTGGACCGGGTGGTCCGCAGCGTGCTTGCCAACACCTATCCGAAGTTCGAGTACCTGATCATCGATCAAAGCGACAGCGGCCTGACGGCGCGCGCCGTTCGGGGCGCGTCCGGGGGTGATTCACGGATTCGCCACTTCCGGCATTCGGGTCGGGGCAAATCCAGGGCGCTCAACTTCGCCGCCCACGAGGCGACAGGCGACGTCGTGGCCGTGATTGATGATGACTGCGAGGCCCGGCCCGATTGGATCGCGGCGCTGGTGGCCGAGCTGGAGAACGGCGGAGCGGACATTGTCTGCGGCCGGGTCGAGCCGGTGCCCCACGATCCAGCCGAAGGGTATGTGGTCAGCTTCCAGCCGAGGCAGCCTACGCTGCTCAAGTCGCACTGGTGCAGCGTTCACCACCTGGGCCGGGGCAACAACATGGCGTTCCTGCGCACTGTTCTGCGGCGAGTGGGGCCCTTCGACGAGATGCTTGGTCCTGGCGCTCCCATCGCCTCGGGCGAAGACCGTGACTTTCTCTATCGGGCTTTGCGCAAGCGGTGTTCGGTGAAGCTATCGCCTGCCCCGGTGGTGATACACCACGACTTCCGGCCGTGGGATCGGTTTGATGGTCCCAACGGGAGGACCGCCTCCTTTGCGGCCGCTTCCGCATACTGGAAGCACATCCGTGGCGGCGATCTGGTGGCGCTGCTCTGGTACTTGATCGATGTCGCCGACGACACGCGATACGCGGCAGGGCGCGTGCTGCGCAGGCAGCGCCCGCTCGGGCTGAATCGATTGCGGCATCTGGTTGCGGGCGCGGCACTCAGCATGCGTCACCCCATCAACCGGCAGATGGGCGTCTATCGCCAGGGCCCCGAGCGCAGAGAGGGAGGCCAGGGGAGGCAAGAGGCAGGAAGACCATGAAGGTATCGGTGATCACGTGCGCGCGCCATCGCCACGAGGGGATCGGCAGGCTGGTGCGGAGCATCCGCGAGAGCACGCATCCCGATTTTGAGCACCTGATCGTGGATCAGAGCGGTGGCGAGATAGAGACCGAGGTGTTGGACGCCGCCGAGGGCGACCGCCGGATTCGCCTCCTTCACCTGAACGAACCGGTGAGAAGTAAGGCGATGAACTACGGCGTGCGCCAGAGCACCGGCGCGGTTCTGGCCTTCACGAATGATCTGTGCGAGCCCCGGCCGGATTGGCTGGAGGTGCTCGCGCGCCTCTTCTATCAGACGACCGCCGATATCATCTGCGGCAAGGTGAGTGCTCCCCCCTATGACGCATCCACGGGCTACGCCTGCGAGTTCGATCCGGGCCGTCCCTACCTGGTGACGAACGAGTGGTGCAGCCTGCGTCAGCTAGGCATCGGCGCCAACATGGCGATGCGCCGGAGCGTTTTCGCGCGTGTCGGCTACTTCGATGAGCTGATCGGGCCCGGGGGAATCATCCCCTCTGGAGATGACCGTGACTTCCTCTACCGGGCGGTTCGGGTCGGCTGCCAGGTGCTGATGACGCCGGATCCAGAGGTGATCCACCATGATTACCGCGCGTGGGAAGAGGACGGAGGCAGCTCTGGGCGAGCCAACAGCATCGGGTTGGCGGTTCCCTACGCGAAGTTCATACGCCGCCGCGATACCGCCGCCCTCTACCACTACCTGAGCGATCTTCTAGGCGATGCGCGCCAGGCCGCCGGCCGTGTCGCGCGCATGCGCCGCCCGCTGGGGATCAACCGCCTCCGCTACTACCTGGAGGGCGCCGCTCAGGGCTTCAAGCCCCCTCTCGATCCGGGCACGATGGTCTTCCGCAAGCACTCGTGAGGGGAGCGCGAGGCCATCCACGATGTACGTGCCAAGAAATCCCGGGTTGGCGCCACGCGCCCTCTTCATACCTCCGGCAGGGAAGGGCGCCACGCTCGATTGCTCCGGACTGCTGCTCTTCTCAAAGGCGCGCATGGGCATCCGGTATGCCCTAACCGCGCTTGGGATCGGACCGGGGGAGGCCGTTCTGGCTCCAGCGTACCTCACTGGAAGCGCCCTCGCGCCCTTCGATTGGGCGGGCGTGCGCTGCGCTCTGTATGACGTGGAACGGACCACCCTGGCGCCCGACTGGGGAAGCGTGGCCCGGGCGCAGGCGCGCGCCAAGGCGCGCGCGCTCCTGCTCGTCCACTACTTCGGGTTTCCGTGCGATGGCGGGGTGGCTCGCGCCTTTTGCAAAGCGCACGACCTGGCGCTCATCGAGGATTGCGCCCACGCGCTGCCCCCCGCCCCAGGAGAAATGGGCCCCGGCGCTCTGGGCGATGCCGCGATCTTCTCCTTGAGAAAGCTGCTCCCTCTCCCGGATGGCGGTGCCCTCCGCCTGGGTCCGGGCAGGGCGGTGCCCGCGTGCCTGCCACCGCGCCGCGATTCCCCGGTGGCGCTCGCTCCACTTCTCGCCCGATACGTGGCACAGCGCCTCGGCGTATGCCGGCCCTCGCGCGCCGCCCGGCCGCCGCTCCCCGTTGCCGACGCGCGCCCGGTGGAGCCGGCGACCGGGATCAGCCGCTGGTCGCGATGGCTGCTCTCTCGGCTGGATGCCAAGGCTGCCCGGCGCGCCCGGCACGAGAACTATCGGATCCTGATGCAGAGGGTGGCCGGGATCCCGGGCCTCTTCCCGCTCTTTCCGGAGCTGCCCGACGGCACGTGCCCCCAGGCGCTCCCCGTGCTGGTGCCCGCTGCAGAGCAGGTCGCGGATTCGCTGGTGACGATGGGAGTGGGCGCCTACCGCTGGCCGGCACTTCCGCCGCGCTGCGCTCGCGCGTCTGAAAGCGCGCGCTGGCTGGCAGAGCGCCTACTCGTGCTCCCGGTGCATCAGGGCCTGCACCCTGTTCACCTGGAGTACACGGCCGACTGCCTGGAGCGCGCCCTCCGCGCCCGGTGATCGCCTACCGGGTGGACCAATACTCCTTCAGGAAGCGCGCGCCGTTGGCGACGGCTGCCTCCAGGATGCGCGCGCCCGTCTCCGCCGTGGCGACGGTGGGGTCGCCATAGCTGCCGGTCTCGCTCGGTTGCAGGTACCAGGTCGACCACGTCACCCGCTGCCGGCCCAGGAAGTTATCGCCCGCGATGAACTCGGAGTGGTAGCGCATCGTATCCACGTTGGTGGCGCGCGAGAGATCGACCACTTCAGGCGCGATGTGCAAGATCAGCGATGTCTCCCATTCGCCGGCGTGGATCGCTCCCCCTTGCGGGGAGCGCCGGATGGCGTTGAACTCGTCGCGCGAGAGGGTGGCCGGGCTCAGGATCGCGACCGGCTTGTCGCAGGCGTCACACAGCTCGCGCGAGACGGCATTGAGCAGGCCACTATGGTGCCCGTGGCAATCGAGGAGGGCCAGCTTCGTGAAGCCCATATCGAGCACCGACCGGCAGATGTCGAACACCATGTCCATGAAGACGCGCGTGCGCACGACGATGGTGCCCGGCCACTTCTTCATGATCTTCATCGAGTAGCCGTAGCGGATCGTGTCCATCAGGAGGACCGGCAGCTCGGGCGCCAGCGCCTCGGCCAGGCCCTGGCCGTAGGCCTCGGCGATCCGCGCGTCGGTATCGACCGGGAGGTGGGGGCCATGCTCCTCGGTGGTTCCCACCGGCAGGATCAGGAGTGACTGCTTCTCCAGGTGCTCCTGAAGTTGAACCCAGGACTGATCGCGAAAGAGAAAGGACATCACCGGCTCCTAACGTGGCAGCTCTTGCCAGGAATGCGTGGTGGCGGAGTGTGCCGCGGCGGCCAGCATCCGCTGGATCTGGATGCCACGCTGTAGAGAGGGCTCTGCAGGCTCGCCGGTGGCGATGGCGCGCAAGAAGCTATACAGGCAGTGCATGTGCCCGCGGACCCACCCAATGCCCGATTTGGAGGAGGGGAAGAAGCCGGACGGCTTCTCATAGCGCTGCACGGTGGCCAGCTTGCGCCAGCCGCGCTGCCCGCCCATCGGGGAATCGGGCTCGCGCAGGTCATACGCCTCCAGGTAGTTCAGGTCCATCAGGTTGAAGCGGAGCGCCCCCCGGTCGCCGTGGATCTCGAAGCGGAGTTCATCCTCGGTGCCCGTGGCGATCTTCGTCGCCTCAATCGTTCCCGTGGCGCCGTTGGCCAACCGGGCGAGCATCACCACGTGGTCGTCGGCTTCTACGGGGACGATCTCGCCGCTCGGTGTGGGGCGCTCCGGGTAGAGGATCCGCATATCACACATGACGCTTGTCACGGGCCCGATCAGGTAATCCATGAGGTCGAGCACGTGCGAGCCCAGGTCCTGCAAGACTCCGCCGCCCTCGGACTTGAGCTGCTTCCATCCCATCGGCCTGTTCGGGTCCACGCTTCCCGAATGGAGATAGGATGCCCGGAAGCAGATCACGTTGCCGACGAAGCCCTCGTCGATGAGCTGCTTGGCGCGCAGGGTTGGGGGGTAGAAGCGGTACTGCAGCGTGACCTGGCCTGTGCCCTGGTACTCGCGAAGTGCCGCCTCGATCTGCCGGGCCTCCTCCGCGGTGACGACCAGCGGCTTATCGCAGTAGATATGCTTGCCGGCCGCTATGGCGGCCAGGAGCTGCTCCGCGTGCTGGCTGTTGGGCGAGCAGATGTTGATGATCTGAATATCATCGCGCGCGATCAACTCACGCCAGTCGGTGGTCGCGAACTCGAAGCCGCCTTGCTCCTTCGCCTTGCGCGCGGTCTCCTCGCGCGAGGTCGCAACGCCCACCAGGCGCGTGCGCACAGGAACCGGGTCGTAATAGAGCGGCATATTCAGGTAGCCGTAGGTGTGCGCCTTCCCGATGAAGCCGAAACCGATGATGCCAACGCCCAGTGTCTCCATGAGTTCCCCTCAATGCCATGCGGGAGAGCAAGACGCGGGGAGGCGTGCCTCTCCGCCACGCCGGGCCCGCGAATCCGGTGCCTGGATCTTCCCGTGGATCAACTCCCGCAATCGCTTCTTATCCATACAGCTTTTGATAGAGCGCGGAATACCGCTGATAGACCTCCTGATACGCCGCGTGCCTGGAGCCATCCGGCTCGAACGTGGTCGCTGTCCGATACCACGCCTCGGCGGCCTCGTGGATGCTGCGGAAGGCGCCTATGCCGGCGGCAGCGAGAATCGCCGCACCGAGCGACGCCGCGTCCGAGCACACCGGGCGCTCGACCGGGATTCCGAGGAGGTCTGCCTTGATCTGTAGCCACAGGTCGCTGCGCGCTGCGCCTCCAAGCGAGCGCACCCGGGTGACCGCCGTCCCCTGGTTCCCTACCTCGGCGATGCATTCCTGGAGGACGCAGGCGCACGCCTCCAGAATGGCCCTCGCCAGGTGGGCGCGGGTATGCGCCAGCGTGAGCCCCGCGAAGGCGCCTCGCGCGTTCGGGTTGAACGCCGGTGTCGCCCTGCCCGCGAAGTGGGGCAGCAGGGTGAGGCCATCGCATCCTGGCGGCACGACGGCTGCCCCTGCCAGGAACGCCTCGTAGCTTTCGCTGGGCGCGGCCAGGTCGCGCAGCCACTTCAGGACGATGCCAGAGGTGTTTGCGAACGCCATCGCGAAGGAGAGCCCGGGCACGGCATGGTGGCCCACGCAGAGGCCACGGCCCTCTCGCCGTGTTTCCGTGGTGGCGACGAGCGCCAGCGCGGTGCCGGTCGTCTCGCTGGCGATTCCGGGGCGCACGTTGCCCGCGCCAATGGCTCCGACGATCTGGTCGTTGGCCCCGACGCAGACCGGTACGCCCGGTGGCACCCCCAGCTCCGCGGCGGGCCCGGGCAAGAGCGCGCCGGCCACGCTGCCCGGCTCCTGGATGCGGGGGAGCTGCTCCTCCGTGATCCCCGCGGCGGCGAGAAGCCGGGGCTCCCATCCCCTCGTGCCAAGATCGAACAGGCCGCTGAACTGGGCGATGACGCGGTCTGTGGCGGTCTCCCCGGTGAGGCGGTAGATCAAGTAATCCGGCAGGCAGAGGAACTTCCAGGCGCGGTGCGCCTCGGGGGCATGGCGGGCGAGCCATGCCACTTTGAAGAGCATCAGGCTGGCCGGGATCCAGGCATAACCGCTGATCCGGCGGTACTCCTCGCGCGACAGCCAGGCGGCCTCCCACTCCTCGGCGATGGCCTGGGCGCGGCTATCCACCCAGACGATGGCGTCGTGCAGCGGGCGGCCGGCACGGTCAATCGGAATGAAGCTCTGCCCCTGCGAGCTAAAGCCGATGGCCGCGAGCGCACGCGGCGCCGCTCCAGCCGTAACATAGACGGCGCGCGCTCCCTCGATAGCCGCACGCCAATAGGTCTCGGGGCTCATCTCCGCCCGGTCCGGATGGGGAGCACGGAGGGTGTATTCGCTGGTGTGGAGGGCCAGCAAGCGGCCCTCGGAGGAGATGAGCGCGCTCTTTAGCGCCGTCGTACCGATATCGAAGGTGAGGTAGTGAGACATCGCCGGGTACCTGCGTGCGTTCGCGCACGTTGCGTTCGGGTATAGAGCGCGGGTGTTGCGCACGGTGCTGAGAGGCCCGCGCTACTCCCGGGCGGGGGGTCTCCGTGTCGTTGCACCCGGCTGCGGGAACCACTCTATGCTCATGTCGCCTCTCTCCTCGCCATCTGCGCAATCAGCGCGTGTGCAAAGCGGTCACGGGAGGGGGCGGGGAGGTGGGCCCTGCCTGATTCTGCTCTCTCGCTGCGACCGCCCAGGCGAGAAGCAGCCACAGGAGGAGGAGCACGGCGATACCCGCGGCATCGCGGCGGCGGCGCACGAGCCACCCCTGGCGTTTCGCGAGGAGCACGACGCCCACGAGTATGGCGAGCTCGACCGTGCGCAGAATGATCGACAGCAAAAGCACGCATCCTTCCTGCCCGCGCCGGCAGCGACGCTCCGAAGCCAGAGCGCGGGTTTCACTCGGGCAGCCCCTGCTCACGATTCGGCTCGTGCAGGCACGGTTCCTCCCAGCCCCGTCGCCTTGGCACGATGCCGCGCGCGCGGCTCTCCACGGATCCCACCGAGGGATTGAGTGGGGTTCACACGTGGCCAGCAAAATCGTTGAAAAAACAGGGCCTCGTATGAGTGAAAACTCCTTGACACCTGGAAAAGCTATTGCTATCATATTGAGTGCGTGCTCACTCATTCAGCCAGCATTGGCATGGCGAGAACTCGCGGCGAGCCCCGACACGGCATCCGAACTCTGCAAGCGCGTGCCGCTCGTCTGACCTCCAATCCGTTGATCATCTCGCGGGGTGAGGCTGTGCCAGAGGAATGCGGCGTGGAGCGAGCGAGCGCGCACTCACGAGGTGCGAGATGGGCCTCTCGGGCCCTCTTGTGGAGCGGAGGGTCGCATGTGGAAGCGGTATGTTGTGGTAGTCGCAGTGGTTGCAGTGGCCGGCGTAGGTCTGAGCCTGCGCCCGGGTGATAAGGAGCGCGCGCGGCATCCCGCCGAATCGTCCGCAGGGGCGGCGGCTGCGCAGGACGCGGAGCGGCGGCCGACCGTCTCGACGATGGCGGTGCAGAGCAGCACGATTGTGCATCGGGTGGGTGTCTCGGGAACACTACGCGCGGCGGACGAGGCCGTGGTCACCTCGCGGATTGCGGGTCGGGTGGCCTGGGTGATCGGAAAAGAAGGCACGCCAGTGCGTCGAGGTCAGGTGGTCGTTCGCCTCGATGATACAGACGCCCAAGCCCGGGTGCGCTCTGCGCGCGCTGCCCTCGAAGGCGCAAGGGCCCGTCTGAAGCAGGCGAAGGCATCGGCCGCTCAGCAGACGACAGCCACGGACTCGGGCATCCTCAACGCCGAGGCGGCGGTGGCGGCTGCTGAAGCCGCCTTGAAGCAAGAGCACACGAACACCGAGGCCCAGGAGGCCGCTCTCAACGCCCAGGTGAAGGCGGCGCAAGCCGCGCTGGATGCCGCCCAGAGCCAGCTGGCGCTGAGGCGTAAGGGCGCCCGAGACCAGGAGCGCTCTATGGCAGAGCAGGCGGTGAGACTGGCTCAGGCCACGTATGATAATGCCAAGACCAACTATGACCGCGCCCTCAAGCTGTTCAAGACGGGCGCCATCGCGAAGGCGGATCTGGACGGCGCGGAGACGCAGATGCGAGTCTCCAAAGCCCAGCTCGAGTCGGCGAAGGAACAGCTCTCGCTGGTAGAGACGGGCTCTCGCCAGGAAGAGATACAGGCCGCCGAGGCCGCGGTGCGCCAGGCGGAGCAGGGCCTGGCCGTGGCCCGTGCCAACTTGAAGCAGCTCGATGTGGCCCGCGGCCGGGTGACCATCGCGGAGGCGAACCTGCGGCAGGCGAAGGCGGGGCTGGAGACGGCTCGCGCCAACAGGCAGGTGAACGTGGTGCGCGACCAGGAAGTGCTTGCCGCGGAGACCGCGGTGCGCCAGGCGGAGGAAGCGGTTACCCTCGCGCTTCAGGAACTGCAGTACACGCAGATCGAGGCGCCGGTAGACGGCGTGGTCTCCAAGAAGCAGGTTGAGGTCGGCCAGAGTATCTCCCCCAACGTCACCCTGTTGCAGCTTGCTGCCACCGATGCGCTCTACTTCGAGGCGAGCGTTCCCGAGCTTCAGGCGACGTCTCTGCGCGCCGGGCAGAAGGTGGATCTGCGCGTCGATGCCCTGAAGGGTGACCAGGGAAGCCTTTACTCCAACTCCAAGGCGCAAGCGATTGAGGCCAGCGTGGAGAGGGTGGTGCCGGTCGTAGACCAGCAGACGCGCAGCTTTACGGTCCGGGTGACCGTGCCGCAGCATGCCTCGCTGATGCCGGGCATGTTTGCCCGCGGGAGCGTGATCGTCGCTCGCCACGAAAAGGCGATCAGCGTGCCGCGCGATACGCTCGTCGAGAAGGGCGGCGGCCAGACGGTGTTTGTGGTGGAGGATGGCGTGGCGCGTGCCCGTCCGGTGTCCACCGGAGTGGTAGATGGCAATGCCGTGCAGATCATCAAGGGTCTCGCTGTGGGCGACCAGGTGGTGACCGCAGGACAGCAAACCCTCGCCGATGGCGACCAGGTTCGCATCGTGACGCCGGGTAGATAGGAAACTCATATGTGGCTCACTCGGCTCTCTATCACGCGCCCGGTCACCATCTTGATGCTGGTGGCGGCGCTGCTTGTGATTGGCCTGAAGTCGCGCTCGCAATTGCCGGTAGACCTCTATCCCGATATCGAGTTCCCGGCAGTCGTTATCGTGACTACCTATCCGGGCACGGGACCGGAAGAGATAGAGACGCTCATCACCAAGCCGATCGAGGACTCGGCTAGCTCCGTCAACGGGATCGACAAGCTCTCCTCGACCTCCTCGGAGGGCCTCTCCATGGTCGTGATCCGGTTTGAGCTGGGCACCGACCTGGATACGGCCGTGTCTGACGTGCGCGCGAAGCTTGATGTGACCCGGGGCATCTTGCCAGACGATGCCGACGACCCGATTGTCATCAAAGCGGACACGAGCGCGATGCCGGTCCTCTCCCTCAGCCTCTCCAGCAATCTTCGCACGCCTCTGGAACTGCGCGATCTGGCAGAGGATGTGATCAAGGACCGTCTCAGCCAGGTGCCCGGTGTGGCATCGGTCGCGGTCTCTGGTGGGGATGTGCGCGAGATCCGCGTCGAAGTCGATCAGGACCGCCTCGAAGCCCACCGGATCAGCATCACGCAGGTGGTGGCGGCTCTCAAGGCCGAGAACCTGAACGTGCCCTCCGGCAACATCGAAGAGGCGCGGCGCACGACCGCTGTGCGCGTTCTGGGCGAGTTCCAGAGCCCACAGGAGATCCTGGATGTGCGCATTCCCACGGCCACCAATCCCGACCTGCGGGTGCGCGATATCGCCGAGGTGCGCGATACCGTGGCCGAACAGACCGCCTACACGCGTGTGAATGGCGTCCCCAGTGTGGCCATCCGGGTGGTGAAGCAGTCCGATGGCAACACCGTGGAAGTGGTCGAGGGCGTCCGCGAGGAGCTGGACCGGCTGACCGGTGGCGCGCTCTCCGGGAAGCGCCAGGCAGGCGCAAAGGCAGCAGGGCCGGGTGGTCACAAGGGGCTCGGAGGCGCCTCGCTGATTCCCGACGACGTGCAGATCACCATCGCCTCGGATGAGTCGACCTTCATCAAAGAGACCATCCGCGACGTGAACCGCTCGCTGCTGGAAGGGGCGTTCCTGGCGGTTGTCATCGTCTTCCTCTTCCTGCACATGCTGCGTGGCACCTTCATCGTCTCACTGGCGATCCCCACCTCGATCATCGCGACGTTCACCGTGATGCACATCCTCGGCTTCTCCATGAACATGATGTCGATGATGGGCCTCGCACTCTCCGTGGGCATCCTGGTGGACGACTCCATCGTGGTGTTGGAGAATATCCACCGCCACCTGAAGATGGGGGCTTCGCCAAAAGATGCCGCCTACCGCGGGCGTTCGGAGATTGGCCTGGCGGCTATCACGATCACGACGGTAGACGTGGTGGTGTTCTTCCCAATCGCCTTCATGGGCGGCATGATCGGGCAGTTCTTCCGACAGTTCGGCGTGGTGGTGGCAACGGCCACCCTCTTCTCGCTCTTTGTCTCCTTCACGCTCACGCCGATGCTGGCTTCGCGCTGGCTGAAGCCGGTGGACGAGGAGGAAACCGGCGGGCAGGGGCTGGGCGCGCGCTTTTCCGCGGCCTGGGACTTTTTCTATGGGAAGGTGGATCGGTTCTATCGTGGCCTGCTGGCCTGGTCGCTGGAGCATGGGTCTATCGCCATTGCCATCGGATTGATGACCATGGTGGGAAGCATCGCGATTGCCATGCCGAAGCCGACCTGGCCGCGGCTGTTCGCGGGCCTGCCGGCCATGACGGGAGGGGTCGTGGCGATGACCCTGCTCTGGCTGGCGATTGCGCGTACCCGCGGAGGGCTCGGGTTCCTGGCCAAAGTGGCCGGGCTGGTGCTCTCTGGCATGCTGATTCGGTTCGTCACCAAAGTGGCGGATATGGGCACCCCGATGGCGGGCGCGCTCATGGTGATCTTCCTGTTGGTCATCATGCCCGGAACGGCCTGGCTGCGGCGTAAGGATGGGCAGCGGGCCATTCGCCCCCTCCTGGTGTGGGCTGCGGTGATGGGCCTTGCCAGTCTCCTGGTGCCCGGCAACTTCCGGTTTGAGTTTGCCCCCACCGTGGACCGGCGCCAGTTCGAGGTCACCGTTGACTACGAGGTGGGCACCTCCCTGGATGTGACGGATGCGACGGCGCGCCGGATTGAGGCCGCGCTACTCGACCGCAACCTGTACCCAGAGGTGAAAAGCCTCTTTACGACCGCCGGCGCGTCGCGCACCGGTGGCGGCCTGGGCGCCTTTGGCGGCGACACCGATTACGCGACGATCAGCGGCGAGCTGGAAGACTACGTGCCCGGAAAGACGCGGCGCACCGACGAGATCGTTCGCGACATCAACGCGCGCTTCGCGGATCTCCCGGGCGTGACGGTGAGGGCGAGCTCCTCGGGTGGCATCACGCACGGGAAGCCGGTTCAGATTGAGGTCACTGGCACCGACCAGGGGCAGATCGTGACGGCAGCGTACCAGGTGGCTCAGGCGCTGAAGGAGACGCCGGGCACTTTCGCCGTCGAGCTCTCCTCGCGCGAGGGCCGGCCTGAGCTTCAGGCCCGGATCGACCGCGAGTGCGCCGCGCAGTATGGCGTGAGTGTCGCGCAGGTGGCTACCGCGTTGCGCGCCAGCCTTCAGGGCGACACCACCACCAAGTACCGCGAGGAAGGCGACGAGTACGACATCCGGGTGACGCTGCCGGAAGCCCAGCGCGACCGGACGGACCGCATCCCCAACCTGGTCGTGGCGACCACGGCGACGGGCCGGCCGGTATATCTGTATGAAGTCGCCACGCTGGATACCGCCGGTGGCCCGACGAAGCTGGAGCGGAGCGAGCGCCAGCGCACCGTCACCGTCTCGTGCGAGCTGGCTGAGGGCGTTGCCTTGGGGAATGCCCAGTTGGCGATCAACGAGCGGTTGGCCAAACTTCAGACAAACGGCGTCTCCGTTCGCTGGGTCGGGCAGGCCGAGTTCATGGAGGAGTCGAACCGCAACATGATGAGCGCCCTGGGGCTCTCGGTGCTCCTGGTGTTCATGCTCATGGCCGCGCTGTTCGAATCGCTCCTGTCGCCGCTCATCATCATGCTCTCCGTGCCTCAGGCAATGGCGGGCGCCTTCTTCGCGCTCACGTTCACGGGGAAATCGCTGAGCATGCCCTCGATGATCGGCATGATCATGCTGGTCGGCCTTGTCACGAAGAACGCCATTCTGCTGGTCGACTACACCAACACCCTGCGCAGGGAGCACGGGATGGAGCGGCGCGCGGCGTTGCTGCAGGCGGGTCCGACGCGATTGCAGCCGATCCTGATGACGACGCTGGCGATGATCGGCGGCATGCTGCCGACGGCGATGGCGCTCACGAAGGGATCGGAGATGCGGCAGCCCATGGCCATCGCCGTGATCGGCGGCCTCGTGCTTTCGACCTTCCTCACGCTGCTGATGGTGCCCGTGTTCTATGAGGTGATGGATGAACTGGGTGAGCGGTTTGCGCGCGCGAAGGAAGCGGTTATCCGCCTGCTCGGGGTGTAGCGACTGATCCAAGGCGGCGGCTTGCCTGCGTGCCGATGGCTGCTGGCTGACCATGCCCGGGGGGGGCGGCGAGAGAGCCGGCCCTCCTGGGCCCAGGGAGGGAGTGGGAGGTGTGAGAGGGTTGGATGCTGTGACACAAAAGAAGGAGACACGACCGCGCGTACGCCTGCTTCCGGAAGAGCGCCGGCGGCAGCTCGTGGATGTCGCGCTCCGCCTCTTCGCGGAGAATGGCTATGACGCCACGACGACGCGGCAGATTGCTGAGGCCGCTGGCGTCGCCGAAGGCCTGATCTTCCGCTACTTCCGAAGCAAACAGGAGATCTTGCTCGCGGTCCTGCGCCGCCAGCACCCCGTCGAGACGTTGTATCAGGCACGGGCAGAGCTGGAGCCGCTTCCGGTTCGTGAGGCGCTGACGCAGCTTTATCTCCTCGTCCTGGAGCACCTGCTTCGGGGCCGGGAACTGAATAAGGTGCTCTTCTCGGTGGTTGCCCAACTTCCGGCAGCGCATCGCCAGCTCAAGGAAGACGCGCGCGAGGGGAGCCGGTTCCTTTCCGACTTTCTGCGCGTACGAATTGCCCGCGGCGAGCTCCGTCCGTTCGATACGCAAGCCGCGGCACACTTCTTCTGGGGCGCGGGCTACTCTTTCTTCATGTCCCACCGGGATCACCCCGAGGAAGTGATGCGCCCGCTGCTTCGCCGGTTCGCGGTCGAGGCGACGGATATCATCTTGCGCGGCATCCTCCCGGAGGAAGCCGCGGGGGGGAGCGAGCCGGGGCTTTAGCCGGGTCGGATGCCGGCCACCACGGCCATCGTCCCCTCATCGCCCCCACACGGTCCCCTGATCTTTTGGCGGAAATGGCACCCCTCTCGCGCTGCGGCAGGGAAAGAGGCCGACGGCTCGAATAGGGGAGAAGCAAGTGCCCCGGCTGGGGCGGCGTGCGCCTCTGGCTCGCCCCCCGGCTTCGCGGTCCTATCAGGACGCAGCGTGCCGATTGCACGCGCGCCGGCCGCGGGCGGTGTTGCCAACGGCGCACCATCGGGGATCTGGGAGGATGAGAGATGGCCGAGAAGCTGGCATTGGATGGTGGCGATCGCGTCGTTCCGGAGGGCATGGTCAAGGCATGGCCTCCGATGACACAGCAGGACAAGGATGCGGTGCTGGCGGTCTTCGATAGCGGGCACCTGCATGGTTCCAGCGCGCCGCGCTGCCTGGAGTTGCAGGAGCGATGGGCGGAGTACTGCGGCGCGAAGTACTGCGTCGTGACGAACAGCGGCACGGCGGCTTGCCACATGGTCGTAGCAACGTGTGGTGTGGAGCCGGGCGATGAGGTGATCGTGCCCGCGTTCACCTTCTGGTCCACGGCCGCAGCGGTGCTGCACCACAACGCGATCCCCGTCTTTGTCGACATCGACCCGAAGACGTATACGCTCGACCCGAAGCTGGTAGAGGCGAAGATCACCAAGCGGACGAAGGCGATCTTCCCGGTTGATATCCACGGCATGCCGTGTGATATGGATCCGATCTTCGACATTGCCCGGAAGCACAACCTTGCGGTGATCTCCGACTGCTGCCAGGCGCACGGCGCCACCTACAAGGGCCGCAAGGTGGGCTCGATCGCGGACGCCACCGCATTCTCGTGCAATCGGTCGAAGAACCTCTCTGGGGGTGAGGGCGGCCTCTACACCACCAACAACGAAGCCTGGGCGAAGCACGCCACGATGATGCGCGAGTTTGGCGAGGTGGTCGTCGCCGGGCAACAGCGCGAGTACAACGCCTTTGGCCTGGGGTGGATGTATCGCCCGCACGAGTTCATCAACGCCTTTATCCTAAGCCAGCTCAGCCGGTTGGACCAGCACAACGGCGTTCGCAAGGAGTTCGCCGCCTACCTCACTGAGCAATTGGCGCAGATCCCGGGCGTGAAGGGCCCCTACACCCCGGACTATGCCGACCCGGTCTACTTCAGCTATGTCGTCGAGTTCCGCCCGCAAGAGCTTGGGCTCGATGTTCCGGTGAAAGAGTTCAAGAACGCCATCGTCAAGGCGCTTCGTGCCGAGGGCGTGGGCTTGGGCCAGTGGCAGACGATGCCGGTGCCCGGACAGTCGGTCTTCCAGGAGAAGAAGGGCTACGGCAAGGGCTGCCCGTGGACCTGCCAGTTCGCGCGCGAGGTGGAGTATCGGGCGGAGGATTACCCGCGAACGATTGAGTTCATCGACTCCCACTCCTACCTGAGCGGCGTCTACCCGCCGAACACCATGGAGTTGATGGAGCGCTACGTGCGCGGCTTCCGCAAGGTGATCGACAACATCGATCGCGTGATGGAGCTCGCTCGCGCATAGGAGCGTGCTTTGCCGCCCCCTTCCCTGGCGACCGGCTCCGCGCCAGCCCCAGGGGAGGGGCGCGAACGCCGTGGGCTCGCAAGACGACCCACAGGCAAGGCTGCGCGCATCGTTTCGCCTTCCCCGAGGGGGAGTGGGGCCTGGTAGATGGGGAAGGATGCCAGGGGGATGCCCCGCGCCGAACCCCCGAAGGAGGTCACCCATGTGGCTTCTGCTCACCTTCCTGCTTTCGTGCCTCGCGACCGCCGCATCCGCCGCGCCCGGCTTCTGCCCCCCGGCCTCTCCCCAGAGCGGCGGCATGCGCGATATCATGCTGATCTACGAGGGGGGCAAGGCGTGGAAGCCCGAGGAGTTCCGCCCCTATGTCGCCTATATCGATGAGCGGGGAGAGCCCAAGGACTGGTTCTACGACGCCTTCCTCTTCCTCATGTTTGGCGGCGCGCCCTCTGGGGCGACCTACATCGATGGGGCCACCACCCGCGCCGACTGGGAGCATTTCCTCAACGTCACGTTCGCCCGCGATAGATGCCTGGATGCCCTCGACCAGGAGATCGAGGCCGTGGGCCGGCGCCTGGGCAAGCCCGGCCGGGTCTGCCCGGTCATCCTGATGATCCCCTATCCCTCCTCCCGTGCGAAGGCGTTTGGCGACGTGGACGGCGATGGCGTTTCGGAGGATCTCTCGCTGCGCGAGGATCGGGTGAAGGCAGTGCGCTGGTTCCTCGACGAGGCGCTGGCGCGCTGGAAGGCGCTTGCGCCGAGGCACCTGAAGCTGTGGGGCTTCTATTGGATGAACGAGGGGATCAGCCGGAGCGATGAGGCCATTGTCAAGGCGACCGCCGACCTGGTGCATGCGCGTGGCTATGGCCTCCACTGGATCCCGTGGTTCCGCGCCCCCGGGTTGGAGAAGTGGCGCGAGTTGGGAATCGATTTCGCCATCGTCCAGCCCAACTACGCCTTCACGCAGCCCGGACGCGGCTTCGTCTTGGCCGATGAAAACCGCCTGACGCTCAACGCCAACGACGCCCGGCGGCTCGGGCTTGGCGTGGAGATGGAGACCCCCTTTGCCCTCCCCGGCGATCCGGGCGCGCGCTGGCTCTTCCAGCAGTATCTGAACCACGGCGTCGATGCGCTGGATGGCTATCAGCACGGGGCCGTGCGCGCCTATTACCAGGGAGGCGATGTGATTGCCCGACTGGCCGCGAGCACCCATCCTGGCGAGCGCCAGCTCTATGATGACCTGTACCGGTTCCACAAAGGCACCTACACCCGACGGCCGACTTCTCTGGCGGAGGGCGCGCACTGCCTGCTCCAGGTGGCCAGTGGCACGCCGGTGCTGGAGCCGAGGCTCGTGGATGGCACCTGGCATACACAGGCTGGCCGCGAGGACGCGCTGATCCCCATGAAGGGCGGTTCCGCCACCATCATGATCGAGCTGCCCGCGCCGACACTCGTGGATGATGTGCGCCTGCATGTCGCGGCCAAGGAGCGCGCCGGACTGCCATCGGCGGTGCGGGTCTACACCGCCGATGCGGGGTCGGATGCCTTCGTCTTGCGCGCCGAGACGAAGGCAGTCTCCGCCGAGCGGTGTGGGGCATGGCTGGCAGGGTTTGCTTTGCTGCACTTCTCCCCGGCACCAGCGCAGCGCGTGCGCATCGAGGTGGCTGGCGGGACGGACTCGCTCTTCCTCGGCGAGGTGGTGGTGCCCCCGGCGGCACACCCTCTCTGGGGAGCCATCGCTCGCGCAGAGGGAGAGACGGCCGCTGAGGGCAGCCCGGCGTGGTTGACCGAGGGCCGGCGAGACGCCGTGCCGCTTCGCTGGTCGAAGGGGCCGGCGCGGCTGCTCTTCGAATGCTCCGAGATGATCGGGGCGCAGGTGCGGGTGCGGGTACGCAAGGCGCCCGGCCATCCAGCGCCCTCCTTGCGCGTGCGCGTAGCACCCGAGGGAGCCTGGGAGCAGGGCGAGGTGGTGTGGCAGGATCCAGGACGCGCTCTGCTTTCCGCCCGGCTGCCGCTGGCGCCCGTTCGGCAGCTTGCGCTCGAAATGGACGGGGCAGGGGAGATCGCGCTCGAGGATGTGCAGGTCTTGCCGATGCGCAGTTGGGCCCAAGACTGCCCGTACACCCTCACGCCCTCCTTCGAGGCGAAGTACCCGGATAGTGGCGGCGAGCTGACCGATGGCAAGGTGTGCGAGCAGGGCTTCGGCGATGGCCGGACCGTGGGCTGGCTGAGCACGAATCCCAGCGTGGTGCTCGATCTGGGCGCGCTGAGGGAGGTGGATGGAGTCGGGGCACACGTGGAAGGCGGCGGCTACGCCTTCGTCCTCTTTCCCTCGCGCCTGGCGGTCCAGCTTTCATCGGATGGCGCGACGTGGCGTTCTGTTGCCGCCACGGAGAGCCTCGCGGAGAAGACGGCCGAGCGCGTGGTTGGCGACGAGATCGATGCACTGGGATGGATGCGCGCCGCGTTCCCGAGGCAGCAGGCCCGCTTTGTGCGCTTCGACTTTACGGCGCGTGGGTGGGTGATGCTCAGCGAGCTGGCCGTGTTCTCAGGCGGAGTCAACATTGCGGCAGGCTGCACTTACCACCTCTCTCCCTCGCCCACTTCCGAGGCGAAATATGCGGACGGGGCGGCCTACCTCACCGATGGGATTTATGCTCCGGCCGGTGGGGGATGGCGCGGCAGAGTGGGGTGGTGCGAGGGAGAGCCACAAATTACGCTTGATCTGCTGAAACCCCGTCCTGTGGCGCTGGTGCGCGCGCACCTTTCCGGGGGTGGGAGAGCCGGGGTCCACTTCCCCGAGGAGATGCGCGTGGAGCTATCCGCCGATGGGACCACATGGCCCGCCCCCCTGGTGACCACCGAGCATCCCGAAGAGACGGAGCAGAGGGCCGCGGTCGCCTTCATGACGGTGCGTGTTGCGCCCGCGGTGAACGCGCGTTACGTCCGGCTCAGTTTCAAGCGGCGCGGCTGGCTGATGGTCGATGAGATCGATTGTTATGGGCCCGAAGGAGGGTGACTGCCCGCCTGATACCACTGGGGAGGGTGCTTCCTAATCCCCCACTCGCATGGGCGCGGATCCGAAGCTCCGCGCGTCAGCCCCACCGGCGTTGGTACCGCGGATGCAGGGGACGGGCACGCATGGTGCCGTCTTGGTCCGGGGCGGCTGCGGTGAGGCGCACGCCGTCGTCGGTCTGCGGCGCTGGCGGTAATCGCCCGGCTGGCCCATCCGCGTGTGTCGCTTTCATCCCTGGTATCGCGGATGAACGGCTGCTTGCCAGAATCCTGCGGAGTATGATACACTGAGAGCATCCTCGTAATAGGTATTGCATACTTGTGAGAAGGAATCGGATCGCGCCATCATGAGTAAGAAGCCGGCCTCTGCGCCACCCATTTGCCGTTCGAACATCCATGACCTGGTACCTTACGTGCCTGGGAAGCCGATTGAGGAAGTCGAGCGCGAGTACGGGATCACCGATATCATCAAGCTCGCCTCCAATGAGAACCCGTATGGGCCCTCGCCGCGCGTTGTTGAGGCGATGAAGGAAGCCCTGGAGAGTATTCGGCTCTACCCGGATGGGAGCTGCTTCTCGCTGACACAGCGGCTCTCGCAGCACCTCGATCTGCCCGCGGATCACATCGTGGTCGGCAACGGCTCGGATGAGATCATCCATTACCTGGGCATCGCCTACCTGGAGCCGGGGGACGAAGTGGTCCAGGCACACCCCTCGTTCGTTCGCTACGAGGCGGCGGCGACCCTGAATGGGTGCCAGTGCATCCAGGTCCCGCTGAAGGACTATACGCACGACCTCGACGCGATGGCCGACGCGGTGACGCCGAGGACGAAACTCCTTTTCATCACCAACCCGAACAACCCGACCGGCACAATCGTGACGCGAAGCGCGGTGGATCGCCTCCTGGACCGACTCCCCGAGCGCGTGCTCGTCGTGATGGACGAGGCCTACTACGAATACGTAGAGGATCCGGAGTATCCCGATTCTGTCGCCTACATCCGCGAAGGGCGCAACGTGATCTCGCTGCGTACCTTCTCGAAGATTTTCGCACTGGCTGGCCTGCGCGTTGGCTACGGCATCGCCCGCCCGGAGATCATCTGGGCCATTCATCAAGTGCGCGAGCCGTTCAACGTCAACTCGATTGCCCAGGTCGGGGCCATCGCCAGCCTGGATGATCCTGATCAGGTGGAGCGCGGCCCTCGCGTCAAT
>DUUU01000033.1 GCA_012841485.1 Armatimonadota bacterium | reverse complement strand
GCTGTTGGCAACGAGGATTGAGTAGGCCAACAGCCCCGCTTCTAAGCCTTCTCCACCGATTCGCTCGCCGCTGCTGCTCGCCTTTGGGTCGCGACCTGGAGTGCGGGCGGGGAACGTCCGGCATCCCAGCGTAGCGCCGAGCGCCCTCCCCGCGCCGCGCTCTCTCGCACACTCACGCGCGGATCCTGGCGGCCTCCCTTTCACCCTCAGCGTTCCGTAGCGTACACGCCTGCCCGTTCCCGCCCGCGCCGATCTTGTGCTATAATAGTGCGGCCATCTTCGGAGGTAGAAACCTATGTTGCTTCGCGAAGTCGCGCAGTCACTCGACGCAGAAGAGGTGGTGCGCGCGGAAGATCCCGATATCGAAGTGGATAGTGCCGCGGCGGCAGACCTCCTGAGCGATATTCTAGCCACGGGAAAAGAGCAGTTCGTGATCCTCACCGGTCTGGTGAGCCCCCAGGTGATCCGCACTGCCCAGGTAGTAGGGGCGCTGGCGGTCTTCCTGGTGCGTGGCAAGCACCCCACCCAGGAGATCATCGGGCTGGCGCAGGCCCACCGCATCCCGCTCTATACGACCTCGCTGCCTCTCTTTGAGTCGTGCGTGCGCCTCGCGGCGCTGGCGAAGGAGCGATGAGCGTTATCAACCACACAAATGGCTTTTCCGTTGCCCACGAGCTCATTTACACGCTCAAAGTGCGCGATGCCATGTCGCGCGATGTGGTGACCGTCGTCCCCGACAACAGCCTGCGGGAGGTGCAGGCTCTGCTGCGCGAGCGCCGTATCTCTGGCACGCCCGTTCTGGACAATGGGCGTCTCGTGGGGATCGTCAGCCTCGAGGATATCATCTCTGCCCTCGATCACGGGCATATCGAGGAGCGCGTTGGCGATTGGATGACGACCAACGTCGTCACCATCCAGGACAATATGCCGCTGCACCGGGCCGTGGAGTTCTTCCGGCGCTACCGTTTCGGTCGGATCCCCGTGCTCGACGCGGGGGGGTGTTTGTGTGGCATCCTGACCCAGGCGGATATCGTGGTCCGCCTGATGGAGGAACTGAACCACATCGCCGAAGAGGCTGCCCGGCGGGAGATCGCGCTCCTCCAGCGCGCCGGTGCTCCGATCACCCAGGGCCAGGAGGTGACCATGGAGTTCCCCGTGAACGCAGGCGATTTCGACAACGCGGGGATTGCTTCGGCCCGGATCAAGGCGGCTCTCAAGGAGCGCGGCATCGACATTAAGGTGGCTCGCCGCGCGGCCATCGCCACCTATGAAGCCGAGACCAACATCATCATCCACTCCATCGGCGGCGCCATCACCGCCCGGATTGGCGCGGAGAGCGTCACAATCCAGGCGGCCGATTGGGGCCCCGGAATTGAAGACGTGGAGATGGCGCTGCGCCCCGGTTTCTCGACGGCGAGCGAGTTGGTCCGCGTGATGGGCTTCGGCGCGGGCATGGGTCTTCCCAACATCCAGAAGTGCGCGGACCGCTTCCACATCGAATCGAAACCCGGTTCCGGCACACGTCTGGAGGTGGAGATCGACCTGCACCCGGTCGTGTCGGATGGAGGGGAATAAATGCGCCTCAGCCAGGTAATTGATGAACTCGGACTGCGTGCCCTCACCCCGGTACCGGATCGAGAAGTCACCGGCGGTTACGTCTCGGACCTGCTCAGTGATGTACTCGCGAACGGCCGCGAGGCGAACATCTGGATCACGATCCAGGCGCATCGGAACGTCGCGGCGGTAGCCAGCCTCAAGGATTTTACGGCGGTGATCCTCGCCGGCAATCGCGAGCCACAGGATGATCTTCTAGAAGTGGCGTCTCAGGAGGGCGTCTGCCTCCTGAGCACGCCGATGACCTCGTACGAGATCGCGGGGCGTCTCTACGCCTTGGGGCTTCCTTCCAGTTAGCGGGGGCTGGGCCGGGGATTATAGCCACATGAGGCCGGGTATGCTATAATAGAGGCACACACCAAATGGCACGTGCGGTGTCTCACAGTGGGAGTAACGATGCGCATATGCCGGATCAGGCTCTATCAAGACACGCGCGCGGCCCGGGAAATGCTCTGGGCGATGCTGGCCATGGGCGGCCTCCTGCTCGCCGCGCCCGCAAGCCCGGCGGCACCCACCGCGCCCGAGGGCTATCTGCGCGCCTACCTTGCTTCAAAGCAGCAGGTTAGCAGCGCCGCGGGCATCATCGAGGTGCGCGGCACCATCCAGGGGAGGATGGTGTCGGCGCAGACGGTTACCTGGATCCTGCGCGGCGAGTCCGATGACGCGGCCGGATACCAGATCACCTCGCCCATCGACTATCCGGCGTTTATCGTCGGCAGCCGGGTACGCGTGATCGGTCGCGGTTCAGCGGCTGACGGTTCCGTCCTGGAGCTGATCGCTATGGTCGATGAGAGCGCCGCCACCGCATGGGAAAGGGCGCACGCTCCGAAGCCCCAGCCGCGCTCCGAGCCAACCCAGACCATCCCCTCTCCGCCGCAGGACCCCACCACCCCCTCGCAGCCGGCGCCTGCTCCCGCGCCGCCAGGCGAGACGGCCGAGCCG
>DUUU01000362.1 GCA_012841485.1 Armatimonadota bacterium | reverse complement strand
GGGTACGATCCTCTTCCCCGAATCGTACCCCGAGGAGCAGCGGCAACGCGCCGTGCAGCCGATCCCGATGGGGCACGAGGGAAGCCCCGAGGATGTGGCGCGCACCGTGCTCTTCCTCATCGAGGGCTCCGATTTCATCACCGGCGCAGTCATCCCGGTCGATGGCGGGCGCCTCATCGCGTAGCCAGGACAGGGCCCCCGTGCCGGCCGAGGCCCCACCCAGCAGCAGGAACCCTCTGATTCCGGTCGAACCCCACCCATAATGGGTGGTAGCCACCTACATGGCTCTCGGAGGTTCTCACATGTTGGCATCGCGTCTTGTCAAAGGCATCCTGATTCTCGCTCTGATGGTCTCCGCCGCTTTCGCCCAAGGGCCAGCGAAGCTCGAGGGATGGACCTACCGCACCGATAACGGCTATCTCACCGAGGAGTGGGCGGATAAGACAGGGAAGGCACTCTGCGACGGCGACCGCACGCGCAAGGGCACCACCATCTACTCCGGGGGCACGATCACGATTGATATCGACCTGGGCAAGCCCGCCCGGGTTACCTCGGTGGTCGCCCACGCTTCGCGCCCGAACAACAACTACCGGCTGCGCACCTTCACCGTTCTGGCGAAGTCTCTCGGGCATTTTCAGCCCGTGGGATCCGTCGAGGGCTTCTGGGGCCCCACGAAGCAGCGCGATTTCGCGCTCACGGTGAAGGACCTCGATGTGACGACCGACCAACTGCGCCTCGTCTTCGAGACGCCGTCCATCCTCTGCCTTCAGGAGGTGGAGGTCTTCGGCGCGCCCACGGGCGCCGCAGCCGCGGCAGAGATCCGTCTCGCCCCGCTCAACGCGGCCCAGCCCAGTGCTCGGGAAGCAGACGTGGATGGCGACGGCAAACCAGAGGTCATCCTGGAGAACAATCTGGTTCGGCTCATCTTCTGGCCCTCGGCAGGAGGCGTTTGCCGCAGCTTTCTCTACAAGCCAGCGCAGGCGGAGCTGACCGCCGCCGCCGACTCCCGCTACGGCCTCCTGCGTGACCAGCTCTGGTCGCCGAACTACTCCTTCGCCGACCGGCCCTACGACTATCGCACCGGCGGCGACGCCCGCTCGGCGTGGGTCGAGCTCTCTACCTCTGGCGCCGGCGGCATGATGAGCTTCACCCGCCTCACCAAGCGCGTTCAGATCGAGCGTGATAGCCCCATCGCCCGAGTCCACTACCGTCTCCTGAACGACCCCTCCTCGCAGACGGAGTACCTCTACGGCCTGTGGTTCCACCATTTCACTGGCGTGCCCGGCGTGGGGAACCGCTATTTCGATCCCACCACCGAGGGCGTCCGCGAGCTTCGCTTCGACCCCGGCGCCGGCGATAGGGGCTCGGAGGTGTGGTACCGGGAACCTGCGCGGGGGTGGACCGCCGTCGTTGGGGCAAAAGGCGCTGGCCTGGCGATGACGCTCGACTACAAGTACCTCAACTGCTTCTACCACTGGAGCGGCGTCGGCGTGCCCGTCGCCACCCACGAGTGGCGCTTCAACCGCATTCCCCTCAAGAGTGGCGAGTCCCTTGAAACCGAAGTGGCGCTGATCCCCTTCCAGGGCCTCGAGCGCGTGGATGGCGTGGCGCAGGATGTGATCGGTGCCATCTCGCTGGAAGGCGAGAAGAGCGCGCTCGTGACGCTGTGCCTCGCCTCGCCCCGGTCGAAACCGGCGACGGGGCTGATCCGCCTGCGCCGCCTGCCGGATGGGCCGTGGCAGGAGCTGGGCCGGCTGGATGTTTCGCCTGGGAAGCCAGCCACGAAGCGCATCGACTTGGCCGGGCTGGCCACGGGCGGCTACGTCCTCAACTGCCAGGTGCAGCGCGGCGGTCAGGATCTGGACGATCTCGAGCGCGCCTTTGTCCAAGGAGATGCACGCCTTGCCTACACGCGAGCGCCACGAGAAGAGCGCGTGGGCCTCGCCGCCGATGAGCGCCCCGCCCTGCCGCGGCATGACCTCACCGATTCCATCGTCACCCCGCACGTCGCCTGGGCGCGCCCGCTCCCCGGCGGGCCGATCAAGGCGGTGGTCCTCTGTGACGATACGATGGCACGCGAGGTGATCGAGCTAAAGCAGCGCCTCGATCTCGACCCGACCTACGTGAAGTTCCGCACGCATCATTGGAAGGAGGATCTGTGGTGCGGCGACCGCTCTATCTCGACGCCGGAGCAGGCAAACCGGCGCCTCCTGGAGTATCTGAAGGCCAACCGCTACGAGCTGTTCGTGCTAGCCGGGTTCGATTGGCACGCCCATTTCACCCCGGAGGTGCGCGATGCCATTACCGCCCAGGTGCGTGATGGCGCCGGCCTACTCTTCATCATGCCGGATGGCTTCAAGGCGGAGGATCCGCTCGCCCCGATGATGGGCCTAGCGAAGGGCCGGAGCATGCACGCCTGGGCAGAGTGGAAACGCGAGGGCGACTCGCCGCTTACCGCCGGCCTCCCCTGGAGCCTTTTCCCGCAAACGCGCTTCATGAGTTACGAGCGCCCGCCCGAGGGCAACGTGCTCGCGCGCCTGAGCAACGGCCAGCCGCTCCTGGTCACCAACCAGCTTGGGAAGGGGCGCACGGTTGCGCTCACCTACGACGTGCTCACTCACGAGATGTCGTACCGGGGCTATGCGGGTCTGACGCCCACCATCTCGTATCGCGGCGGCTTCCTCCGCCCCGAGTACGCGGAGATGACCTGGTCCTACCACGAGCCGTGGTATGCCCTCCTGGCGCGTCTCAGTGCCTGGGCCGCCGGGCGCGACACCGGGGTTCGCGTGGCATCGCTCGAGCCGGTGGATGACGCAGCCAATGCGAAGGCGCTCTCGCTCAAACTGGAGGGCGGCAAGGAGACGTATCGGGTGAGCGCCCAGTTCCGCAACCGCTGGTCGCACCCGCTCCAGCAGGTGGAGGTCACCTGCCGGCCAGGGCAGACGGAGGTGAGCATTCCGCTGCCGGCGCGCCTGGGCGCCGGGGTGAACCTGGTGGATGTGATCATCCGTGACGCCGCCGGACGGAGCGTGGCCTGGGGCCAGACTTACGTGCGGGCGAAGGCGCCGCTCGCCATCAAGAGCGTGCTCCCGGAGAAGGAGATCGTGTTTGGCGAGCGCGCGCCGAGGGCGGATCAGCCATATGACCGTGCGTTCCGGCCCCAAGAGCCGTTCCGGGTCAAGGTGACGCTGGAGGGCGCGGGGACGCCACCGGCGGGCTCCAGGGTGCGCGCTCGCCTCTACGACACCCACCGCCGCCTCCTCTTCGAGGAGATACGCGCGCTGCCGGCCGGCACCTCCGAGCTCACCTTCGAGGCGCGCCCGGCGGAGCTGCGCTCGATGGGCCTGGAGTGGGAGATCGCGGCGCTCGATCCCCAGGGCCAGTGCGACATCTCGTATGCCCAGGTGATCTGCCGCTGGCCGCGCGATTGGAACCGCTTCCGCCTCTCAAGCTGGAACGGCCTCTTCCCCTGGCGTTCCGAGTACCTGTACGGCTTCCTGGCGCCCCTGGTCGAAGAGCTGGTTGATGTCGCCTTCTACGGCAGGAACGAGCTGGAAACGGGGCACGTGTGGCGCCACTACTGGCACAACATAGACTGGTGCTACCTCGACCTGATGACCTATATGGGGGACATCCCCCGGTTCGCGGACGCGAAGTTTGCCGAGAAGGCGGCGCGCTACAACGAGACTAAGTCGAAGGAG
>DUUU01000361.1 GCA_012841485.1 Armatimonadota bacterium | reverse complement strand
CGTCCGATGGTCGGCCAGCCCTCCGACTTCTGTATGGAGCTGGCGGTAAGCGACTCCCCCACCGGTGAGTGGCGCAACTGCGGACGGGTGCTCCGCGCTCCCGGCCACGCGCAGTGCCGGCACTCGTGGGTGGGCGCCGGCTCGGTTCCCATCCCGCTCGGTGATGGGCGTTACCTCGCCCTCTATCACACCGGCAACCGCCTCCTGGAGGGGTCACGCCAGTACAATGCCGACGCGGTCCTCCTCGACTTTCGCCGCTTCACTCCGGAACACCCGGCCGAGATCATCGCGGGCACGCTCGAACGCATTCTGGTACCGGAGACAGAGTATGAGCGCTCCCTGCGCCCGGGAGACCCAGACCCGCTCCATTGCGTCTTCCCATGCGGCAGCTACCAGCAGGGAGAGCATCTCCACTTCGTGTATGGCGGACGCGATGCCTATACGCTCGCCGCTCGCGTGCGCACAGAGGAACTCCTGGAACGCCTCCATCAAACCGCACATCCATACCACGGATGAAGGAGACGGATGGGGAGGGTGCGGGGGCCCGGCTCAATCGGCACGGATCCGCAGGGAGTGTCGCCCGGCCCAGCCCGGCAGGGCTTTGCTCACAAGCAGCGCGGGGATCGCTCCCCGCGCAACGCACTCCCCCTCCCAGCCCCCGCCGTGCCCGGTTTGCCCCGCGGGAGGCTGGCTCAGGACTCTACGTCGACGACCAGCCCATCATGCGCGAGGCGGATGCCATCCGGGAGCTGCGCGTTGGTGCTCTCGTGCTCCAGATCGTGGCAGAGGTGCGTGAAGAGAGCGCGGCGCGGGGAGAGACGCGCCACCACCTCCAGCGCCTGCTCCAGGTTGAAGTGAGTCGCGTGTGGCCGGCGGCGCAGCGCGTCCAGGATGAGCAGGTCCAGGCCCTGCAACTGCGCCTCCGTCTCTTCGGGAAGGAAGCTGGCGTCGGTGACATACGCCGCATTGCCGAAGCGGTAGCCGGTGATTGGCAGCCGACCGTGCATCACGCGCAAGGGGCGCACTTCCAGGCCGTGGAGATTGAAGCTCGGGCGTACCAGCCGGCGAAGCTCCAGGCGGGGCTTCCCGCCGCCCGCCTGCGTCGGCACGAAGGCATAGCGGAAGATGCGGCGCAACTCGCGCAGGGTGGTGCTATCGCCATAGCAGGGAAGCGCCCCGCCCTGCAGGTCGTTGAAGCGTCGGACGTCGTCCAGGCCAAAGACATGATCGGCGTGCGCGTGGGTGAAGAGGACGGCGTCGACGTGCTTCAGGCCGACGCGGATCGCTTGAAGCCGGAGTTCGGGGGATGTATCTACCAGCACGGAGGCGCCGTTTTGTTCCACCAGGATGGAGCAGCGGGTACGGTGGTTGCGCGGATCGGTGGAGGTGCACGTGGGGCAATCGCAACCGATCACGGGCACGCCATGAGACGTGCCCGTGCCCAAGAAAGTGATCTTCAGCATGTAACTCCAGGTATCAAAGGTAAGAGCGCGAGTAAACGGGAGTGACCTCCTCCCGCGGGCCAGGCTCGCGCAGTCGGGCGCAGCTCGCGCCAGTGACTGGCCTTCACTCGAAACTTCACATAAAGAACGCCGGATCGGCAGCGGGGCTCTCCTGGTAGCCGATCTCCTCGCGGACGAGGAAGAGCGGGCGGCGCTGCGTCTCCTGATAGATCCGCCCGATGTACTCGCCGATGATCCCCAGGAGGAAGATCTGCACGCTGCCAAGCAGGAGCACGCCCGTGCCGAGAAGGGCATAGCCACGCTCCGGACCCAACCCGCGCAGCTTCTCCAGGAGCACGAGGAGGAACATCACGAAGCTCCCAATGCCGATCACCCCACCGAGGAGGGTTGCCAGGCGCAGCGGCACGATGGAGAAAGCGACGATGCTATCGATCGCCAGACGCGTCAGTTTGAAGTAGTTGTACTTCGTGCGCCCGGCGAAACGCGGCTCGCGATGGAATTTCACGCCCGTCTGCCGGAACCCAACCCAGCAGATCAGCCCGCGCACGAAGCGGTTGCGCTCGGAGCAGCGGTTGAACGCGTCCACCACCTTCCGGTCCATCAGCCGGAAATCGCCGGTATCCCGGGGCAGGTCGAGGTTCGCCAGGCGGCGCATCACGCGGTAGAAGGCAAAGGAGGTCGCCCGCTTCAGCCACGTCTCACGCGCTCGCGTCGCGCGCTGGGCATAGACGAGGTCGTATCCCTCCTTCCAGCGCGCCACCAGCTCGGGGATCAGCTCCGGCGGATCCTGGAGGTCCGCATCGATGAGGACGACGGCACGCCCCCGGGCATACCGCAGGCCGGCCGTCGAGGCCATCTCGTGCCCGAAGTTGCGCGAGAGCGAGATGACGCGCACGTGCTCGCGGTCGCCCGCGTGCAGCTCGCGCAGCAAGGCGAGAGAGCCATCGCGGCTGCCATCGTCCACGAAGACCATCTCATAGCTGCCTGCCACCTTCCGCAACACAGCGGTCAGCCGGCGGTGCAGCTCCGCGAGACACCCTTCCTCGTTGAAAACCGGAACGACGACTGAGATATCGACTTCACTCATGGGTCTGCGGGGTTTACGGGCATTGCCTGCTATACCGTGATATTCACGAGGGAGGCATCCAGACGGTTGGTATCAAAGCCAACGACGACCTCCTCATCCAGGAAGGTGACCGGGACATCGGTGTAGCCGAGAGCGTCCAGATCCCCCAGGGCATCCGCATCGCGCTCCACATCCCGCACCCGGAAGCGCAGGCCGCGGTTCTCCAGGTAGCGGATGACCTGCTCGCACTCCGAGCAGTTGGGGCGCACGTATACCACTATATTCTCCGGTACGCTCAGTTCTCCTCCCATCCCTACCGATCCTTTCCTCGGTATCCGAACCTTGGGCCGGCCTCAGACGGCAACCCGCTCCTGGGCTTCCCGGGCAGCGCGCTCCAGGCGCGGCCGATAGATCAGATCGAAGGTGTTTCCCGTTCCGGGAAAGAGGCGCTCTGCGTTGCGGCGCAGCCCGGCGATCACCTGCTCCACCTTCTCAGATGCGATCTTCCCGGCACGGATCTCCTCCTGCGCACGATCCACGAGCGACCGGAGCTGCTGAAGGCGGCTCTCCTCGTCGGCGATCTCTTCTATATTATGGAGCACCATCTTAAGTCACCCTTCCGTAGGCACGCTCGACAGCGAACTTGTAGCGCCCGTCGTCACCGCGCACCGGCTCCAGGCTGCGCATCTCCCACGGGGGATTCTCCTCACACCACAGGCGCACGTCTTCCGCCGCCGCGGTCTCGTTTCCCGCGTCGCTCCAGACCTCACCGGTGCCGTAATGCTCCTTCACGTTCACTCGTACGACTGCCATCGTGCCCCTCCTGCACGCCAGATACCCAGAGCGCAGGCTCGCGAAACGGCATAGCGGGCGATGCCAGGACAGCAGTGACCCCACCCACCGCCTTTACGACGCATCAACGCGGACGATCGTTCGCTATGCAAAGGAGTTGCCACTTGCCGGCAACTCCCTCTCGCGAGGAAAGGAAGAGCCCCCTCCGGATGAGGGCCATCGAAACGGTCGCAGCTCCTGGCGCGCGCCCTACCGCTGCTGGCGCTGCCACTCGAAGATGGAGGGGACGGCCGGCCGCGGGCGGGGTGCCTCACCGGCAGGCTCCAGGCGGTTGTCGCGCTCCACCAGGGGCTTGCCCAGGCCACCCCACAGCTGGCCGTTGCCACCGAGAACCCGGTTGCCGATCAGTTCTACGCCGATGCAATCCGGCGATAGGAGGACGACGGCGGGCCGCTTCTCATCCGCCAGGCAGAAGACGTTGCCGCGGATGATGTGATCGAAGCTCGCGGTCTTGGCAAGGATCCCCGGGCCCGAACCGGCGATGAACCGGTTGTAGAGGATGAGCCAGTTCTCATTCATGCCGCCCATCCAGAGCCCCGCTTTCGGCGAACGGACATCGCAGTTGTAGACCACGTTGCGCGGTCCATTGGGGCCGTGGGCGGTGTCTTCAGGCGGGGAAGCCCACATGCCGTAGCCATAGGCGCCGTTATCCGTCGTGGATTCGATGACGCACTCCTCATAGAGGTTCTCGTGGGTCCACCCGGAGTGCCACTGAGCGTCGCTGGCATAGAAGGCGCTCTTGCGGATGACATTGCCAGACGCGGCCCACTGCACGCAGGGCGCGTGCCGCAGCTTGTAGGTGGTCACATTCTCCATCAGGCAGTCGCAGGCCTGCTCCCACCCGGCGTAGGCGGTGCCGCCACCGCCCTTGAACCAGGCGTCGTCGAGGACGCAGTCCCGGATCTCGCACCACTTCGCGCCGGTGAAGTAGAGCGGGAAGCGCCCGGCCTTCTTCACGGCCACGCCGCGCGCCCAGCTCTCCCACACGTTGTGGAAGTAGATTCCGCTCGTCCAGATCGGCTCTCGCTGCTCTAGGGAGAGGTCCTCGACGCCGCAGCGGCGGATCGGCTGTATCTCCTGCGCGTAGGCACCATCCACCACGGGAAAGCCGATCCGCAACGGCTGGTTCACGGTGATCCGCTGGCCATCCACCCGCTCGACCAGCAACTCGGTGCGCCGGTACTCGCCCCACTGGCAGGCGTTGCGGACCAGCGCGTCCCACCGCGGCGTCTTGGGCGCACGCAGGCGGATCCGGTCGCCCGCGGCGATCCCCTCGGTGCTCTCCAGGAGGAGTTCGCGGTCGCCGCGCCGGCCATCACGGGCCAGCTTGATCCGCGGGCTCGCATAGGCGCCGCCACTGAAGACGATCGCCGCAGCCGGCGGCATGTGGATGCGGCCGGCCTTCGCGGACGCGTCGGTGCGCACCCGGAGCGTCGCCTCGGCCTTTCGGCCGCCGGGGTACTCGGCGACCGCCTTGAGGATGTGTTCGCCGCTCCCGGCCCGCGCGGTCACCGCGCTTCCAGCAACGCTCAGAGAGAAGGTGCCGCCCCAGTGAGCATGCCGCTGGATGCGGCGCACCTGTTGGCCATCCACCTCCAGCGAGAGCGCCTGCAGCTCCTTCGGATCGGCGTGGATCTCAATCGCGGTGGTGGGAGTCACCGTCGCGCCTGGGGCAGGACGGCAGAAGCGCACTCCGCCCGCCGGCACACCGTAGCGGAAGACCAGCCGCGTCTTCTCGGCCCCGGCGCCGCGCAGGACAACGCCATCTCGCGTGATCACCACCGGCCGGTCGAGGTAGTAGGTACCGGCTCCCAGGAGAAGGGCACCCCCACCCCGCTTCCCGACCTCCTCGGCGCCGCGCTCCAGGGCGGCGCTGTCGTCGGCGTCATCATTCGCCCTCGCGCCGAACTCCTCGATCCTCGCCACCGCGGGCACCTTTGGGATGCCACCGGGGATGCCAGCCCAGCGCCAGTCAGGGTAGACAATGCCATCGGGGCCCACCACGTCGGCTGCCGTCAGCTTTGCCTTCTCCTCGGGCCGGATCTTGTAGGTGCCTTCCCAAGGGGGGCGCATCTCCTTCGGATCCAGGGCCTCGAACCGGAAGTCATCCAGGTAGGCCACCACCTTCGCGTGGCTGTAGCTATGGATCCACAGCTCCAGATAGGCGGCGCCTTCAGGGGCATAGATGGTGCTTGTGAAGGGAACCCACTTCCCCACGGGCTCGGAGGGCGCGCCGCGGTGGAAGTCGTCGCCCTTGCCGATCAGCCTTCCCTCCTTGTCGAGCACGCGCACATAGATGCCGAGGCCGGATCCGGAAACGGGTAAGGCTTTTCCATGGAGCTCGTAGACGCCCACGCCCTCGATGGGCACGCGGCTGGCGGTGGCGCTGGAGCCGTTCTTGGGGTGGTCATCCACCACCTTGAGCGACCATTTCCCGGACGCCGCCTGCTCCTGTGACAGCGTGGACATCCCCTCATCCGCCGGGATGTTCCACCCGTGCGCGCCTTGCTCGAAGTCTCCGTTGACGATTGGGAGCGTCTTGTGCGGCGCCGGCGCAGCGACCGCCGGGATCGCCAGAAACAACGCGGCGACGAGGGTCCAGGAGTGAAGTCTCATCACAGCCCCCTTGGCGCCCCAGCGCAAGGAATCCGAGAGACGCTCTGGCGTCACTCCACCGTCAGGCAGCGCAACGTCAGCAACCGCGAGCGAGAGTCGAGCAGCGAGCGCGTCTCGCGGAAGAGGAAGGTGTGCATCTGGCCATCTACCAGGTAGAGGATCTCGCCTTCACGGGTGATGGAGGGATCGTGCGCGGGCAGGCGGGCCATATGGAGCAGGCGCGAGCGCAGTTGATCGAAGACGCGCTGGGGGCCTTTCAGAATACGCCGCTCGCTCTCTTCGCCACGGAGAATGACCTCGGTGCCATCCCCCACCTGCACATAGAGTGTGCTCCCCTGCTCCTCCACCGCGATGTGCAGCATCCTGCTGATTGCCTCGAGTACCGAGACCTCCATCGTCCACCGCCTCCTTCCACACCCTATAGAGACCTGGCTCGCCGGCTCAGTTTCCGGCTCACCAGTGTTCTTCGCTCATGGAGCGCAGCCGCTCCGCGCTCGCTTCGGCCGTGAGGTCGCGTTGGGGCTCTCCCAGCATCTCGTAGCCCACCATGAACTTCTTCACCTTCGCCGAGCGGAGCAGCGGCGGGTAGAAGTGCATGTGGAAATGGCTCTCTGGATGCTCGCGCCCGTCCGTGAGCGCCTGGTGGATCCCCATCGAGTAGGGGAACGAGACCTCGAAGACGTTGTCGTAGCGCGTCGTCAGCCGGCGCAGAATCTCGGCAAGCGCGTCGCGCTCTTCATCCGAGAAGTGAGTGATCGCCGTAACATGGCGGTGGCTGAGAATCATCGTCTCGAAAGGCCATACCGCCCAGAAGGGCACCAACGCCGTGAAGTGCCGGTTGGCACACACCAGGCGCTCGTCTCGCCGCGCCTCCTCGGCAAGGTAGTCGCATAGGAGGCAGGCGCCTCCACGCGCGCGCCGGTACTCCGCCATCGAGGCCAGCTCCTTCGCCGGGCCATCGGGCACCCTTTCCTGCGCCCAGATCTGCCCGTGGGGATGGGGATTGCTGCACCCCATAATCGCCCCCTTGTTCTCAAAGATCTGGACGTGATTCACGTAAGGGAGGGCACCCAGCGAGGCATACTCCTCCGCCCACGTATCCACCACGGCGCGAATCTCGCCGTCGCCCATCTCCGCCAGGGTCAGGTCGTGCCGCGGGGAGAAGACCACCACGCGGCACTGCCCGCGCTCCGGCTGCGCCACCAGGAGGTCATGACCCGTATCCGCCGGCGTGTCCGGAGCATCCGGCAGCAACGCCGAGAAGTCGTTCCGAAAAACGTAGGTGCCGGTGAACTGGGGATTGCGCGGCCTCGGCCCACCCCCCGGCGGCTCGGCTCGCTCGT
>DUUU01000005.1 GCA_012841485.1 Armatimonadota bacterium | reverse complement strand
CGCGCAGCACCACCTGGGAGGCGGCCAGCGCCTTGCTTCAGTATCTGGCGTGCTTTGGAGTGGATGCGGTTCGTAGCGCGCTCGCGGCCGGCGAGAAGTATGGCGCCTTTCGAATGGCGAAGTATCCCCATCCCGCCGATCAGGATCGCCCGCCGACCACCGGGATCTCCCTGAACCGGGAGGTGCCCTTCGTCGCACGCGTGCTGGAGAGGCGGAACACGCTCCTCCGCGCGCTGTACGCGGCGCACGAGCGATGCGCCGGCACCTGGGAGCAGGATATCGCCGCCATCACCGGCGAGAAGGCCGCCCTGTGGCGCTCTATCCTCACTCACGAGCGCCTCATCCGTCCCGCTGAGAGCGGCGCAAACAACGGGAATCGCTATGTGCTCTCTCGCTCGCACGTGGTCGTGCGCGCGGCCTGCGGGCTGCCTCCCGCGGAAGCCTCCGAGAGTGCCCAGGAGGGGCCCGAGCCGGTTGGGCCGTTCTCGCCCCTCGCGCACACGGTGGCGGTCGAGGAGACGCCGGCACGCCACGCCGATGGCAATGGCCGGGAGAAGACAGAGCCCGCCATCGATTGGAGCACGGTGGGCCCCGGCGTCTTTGACTGAGCGTCGCTCCAAACCTTGCGCCGGGGCGGAGATCCACCCGTGGATCTCCGCCCCAGCAAACGATTCTTAGTACCAGCCCTGAGAGGGAGCAGCACAAGATGCAGGCAGGTATTCGCGACACGATTGCACAGCAGACCGGCCACACACTGGCCCGCACCGATTTTGATTGGCTTGGCCGCAAGTATGAGGGAAAGGTGCGTGATAACTACAGCGCCGGCGACCGCCGTTTCATTGTTGTCACCGATCGCTTGAGCGCCTTTGACCGCGTCATCGCCCCCATTCCCTTCAAGGGGCAGGTACTCAACGAAATGGCAGCGTTTTGGTTCGAGCGCACCGGCTCCATCGTTAAGAACCACATGCTGGCGATGCCCGATCCCAACGCCATGGTCGTCCGAGAGTGCCAACCACTCCCCATCGAAGTGGTAGTCCGCGCCTATCTCACCGGCGTGACCAGCACCTCGATCTGGACGCAGTATCAGCAGGGCGCGCGCGTCTTCTGCGGGCACAAGCTAGCCGACGGGATGGTGAAGAACCAGCCGCTTCCCGAGCCGATCGTGACGCCGTCCACCAAGGCGGAAAAGGGCGGGCATGACGAGTCGGTCTCCGCCGAGGAGATTGTCCGGCGCGGCCTCCTCTCGCCCGAGTTGATGGAGCAGGTCTCTGAGGTGAGCCTGGCGCTCTTCCGCTTCGGCTCGGAGCTACTGGCAAAGCACAACCTGATCCTGGTCGATACAAAGTACGAATTCGGGCTCTGTGATGGCGAGCTGATACTCATCGATGAGATCCACACGCCCGACTCCTCGCGCTTCTGGATCCGCGACACCTACGAGGAGCGCTTCGCCCGCGGCGAGGAGCCGGAGAAGATCGACAAGGAGTACCTGCGCGAGTGGCTTGCCAGCCAGGGCTTCCGCGGCGACGGCGAGATCCCCGAGATCCCCACCGAGGTGATCGTCGAAACCGCCTACCGCTATCTCTCCGCCGCCGAGCGGATCATGGGGCGCGAGCTGGATCTTCAGGTCGGCGATGTTGCCAGCCGGCTGGAGGCCAACCTGCGCCGCTTCCTCTCCCAGGGCCGCTGACGCCGGCGACCAGCGTTCAACCGACCCCGCCCCACCGGCTCCCCCCAGGCAGAAACCGCCGGGCGGAGCCGGTGGCGGGTGATCCTGGCATCTATCCCCGTGATGCCCGATTCGCTCCCTCATCCTCGCGCGCGGGGCGTTGCTTCATGCGCGCCCTGGGTTTCATCCCGCGCCTCCGCGAGATAGGCCAGAAAGGCATCGACGACGCGGGCGTCAAACTGCGTGCCGCGACCCTCGACCAGGAAGCGGCGGGCTTCTTCGAACGTCAGCGCCCGCCGGTAGGGCCGGTCGGTCGTGAGGGCATCCCACACGTCGGCCGCCGCCAGAATCCGCCCTCCCAGCGGGATCTCCTCGCCCGCCAGGCCCCGCGGATAGCCGCCGCCATCCCAGCGCTCGTGGTGCGTCCCCACCAACTCGCTCACCCCTTGAAGCCGCTTCTCCCGCTGCAACCATTGCCGGCCCAGTTCCGGGTGCCGGCGCACCTCCGCCATCTCCTCCGGTGAGAGCGCGCCCGGCTTATTTAGGACCGGCTTGTCGAGCACCGTCTTTCCCACATCATGCAGCAGCGCGCCATAGCGCAGCTCCTCCAGCTCCCCGGCAGAGAGCCCCAGGCGCTCGCCGATAGCAGTGGCATACTCCATGACGCGGGCACAATGGCCGGCAGTGTACTCGTCGTTCGACTCGATAATATCCGCCAGGGTGAGCGTCAGGCTCAGGAAATGGTCGCGGCTCTCCTCGAAGAAAGCACCATTCTCCAGGGCCAACCCGACGAAGTTGGCGACGGCGGAGACGAGCGCGGGATCCGCCTCCGCGCTGAGAGGCCCGAGGGCGATGTAGCCCACTTCCTTGCCTCGCAGGTGAAGCGGGAGGTGGCCCTCTCTCGAAGCGGGCGCCGGTGGCGGCGCCTCGGCGAGCGAGAGGTGCTCGCGCATCCAGGCATCATGGATGCGCAGCCCCACCCTCTCCACGCCCAGAACGCGGCCGATCCCGGTCTCCAGCGCCTGGCACAGCTCGGCGGGGTTCCGCGCGTGCGCAATCGCCCCTGCCACCTCGGCCAGAGCATCCACCGCGCCCTGCACGCGCGCCCGCGCCAGACTCGCCTCCCGGAACGTGGAGACGCTGACGCCCACAAACGCCACGAAGAGGGCAAGCAGCGGGCGCACCATTTCGATCCACAGGAAATGGTAATAGAGAAGGAGAGCGCCAGACACCACAATCGCCAGGCCCAGCAGCAGGGCAGCGATCCATTGGCTCCGGAATGACAGGGCACGTGTCAGGCCCATCGCCAGCGCGCCGGCAAGAGCAAGCAACCACCCGAACACTGGCCTGGCTTCCCGGATGGCGGAGCCATCCAGAATATTCTGCACCACCGTGGCCTGAGCGAGCACGCCCGGATACTGGCCCCCGAACGGCGTGTGCTGGATATCGAAGCCCCCGGAGAGCGTGTTGCCCAAGATGACGATCTTGTCGCGGAAGTAGCGCGGCTCGTACTTGCCTTCGACCACGTCGATGTAGGAGGGGAGCGGCAGCGAGCCCCGGAAGGGGCCGTAGTAGTTGATGACCATCTCGCCACTCTCGTTGATCGGGATGCGCCGGTCCCCAATCTCGATGGCATCGCCCAGGCGCACTTTGATCTCGCTGAGCGGCACACCGAGGTGGTCGGCGGCCATCATCAGGGGGAGGCTGGCGTAGAGATGAACGCGCGAGTCGTCCGGAGACACGTAGGCTGCCACCACCGGGAAGCGGCGCAGCATCCCGTCTGCCAGTTCGGGCACGATGGTGATGGAGCCGAGGCCCCGGGCCGAACGGGCGAGCACCTCGGGGACGAGCGCCGCGCTCTCCATCTTCAGCTTGACACGCGCGCTCCCCTCCGGATCCGTGGCAATCAGCGAGGAGTCGAGCGCATCGCCGATCTCCATCGGACCCGGGAAGCTGCTAGATTCTGGGTCGAAACGAACCCCGAGATAGACGTTGCCGGCGGCGCGCAGTGCCGCGG
>DUUU01000360.1 GCA_012841485.1 Armatimonadota bacterium | reverse complement strand
TCCGCCGAACACGATCAAGGCGGCGGAAGGGTGCCTGGGATTCCGAGATAAGCGCACGCGCGGAGCTCGAAGCTCCGCGCTGCTTGTGAGCCAAGCCCTGCCGGGCTGGGTTGGGGATACTCCCAGATGTCTCAAAACGGCGGTGGCTGGGAGGAGAAGCCCTGAAAGGGCTTTGCCGGAAAGCAGCGCGGTGCTTTTAGCGCCGCGCGCCGGGTTGCGCGCTGCATCCGAGGCTTCGGATTCCTTATCTCGGAATCTCAGAAAGGTGCCAAGCCGGGCACTTGCCTCACCGCATGAGGAGGAGCACCATGAGCTGGGCACTCAGCACCCGCAGGATCATCGTCAGTGGGTAGACCGTCGCGTAGGCGACAGAAGGCGCCTCCGACCGGGTGAAACTGCCCGCGAACGCCAGCGCCGGCGGGTCGGTCATGCTCCCAGAGAGGAGGCCGCACAGCGTGAGGTAGTTCACCTTCAGGAAGAGCCGGCCAATGAGCGCGACGATAAGCAGCGGCACGAGGGTGATGAGCGCCGCCAGCGCCATCCAGATGAAGCCATCTCCAGAGACAAGGGTTTCGACGAAGCGGTCGCCGGCGCGCAAGCCTACGGCGGCGAGGAAGAGGACAATCCCGATCTCGCGGAGGACCAGGTTGGCGCTCTGGGGCAGGTACCAGAAGAGCGGGCCGATATGTCCAACGCGGCTGAGGAGGATGGCGACGACGAGAGGCCCGCCCGCCAGCCCGAGTTTCACCGGCGCGGGCACGCCCGGCACCGGGATGGGCCAGCTTCCGAGCAGGATGCCCAGGGCAATCCCGGTGAAGATCGGGATGATCTCCGGCACCCCTAGCTCCCGGGCCGAGTTGCCCAATTCCCTGCCAGCGCGCTCAATCGCGTCGCGCGGCCCAACCGCCAGGAGGGAGTCGCCCAACTGGAGGCGGACTGCCGGTCCAGGCGAGAACTCCACGCCGGCGCGCGTGACGCGGGTGATCGTGACGCCATGGCGCTCCGGGAGATCCAGCTCCGCCACCGATTTGCCCACGATGTCCTTCCGCGTGACGATAATGCGCGTCGCGGTGATCTCGCTCTCGATACTGGTCAGGTCGATGGGAGATTCGATGCCCACCTGGTCGCGCAACGCCTCGAGCCGGTCGTGGGGGCCAACCGCCAGGAACACATCTCCCTGGTGAAGGCGCGTGTCTGGCAGGGCCACCTGGATCTCACCGCCGTGGAGGATGCGCGAGATGACGACCCCGGCCTCGGGGCCGAGCTGCGCGAGGAGTTCACGCACGCGCTGGCCATCTACGTCTGGATTCTTCACCTCGAGGTGGATCCGCGCGAGTGAAGCGCGCCCTCCCGCGGCCTGCTCTTCCTTCAGGGCTTCCGCCTCCCGGGTCAGGTCGATGCGGAAGGCGGCCCGGACGAGGAGCATCGTGAGGATGATGCCGATCACCCCGAAGGGATAGGCCACCGCGTAGCCCAGGCCAGGGAGCTTCGCCATCTCGGTCGTGAAGCCGGGAACGTCGCGCAGGGCCTGCTGGGCCGCCGCGAGGCTGGGCGTGTTGGTCGTAGCGCCCGAGAAGAGGCCCACCGCGATGGGGGTCTCGATTCCCGCCAGAAAATGAATCAGGAGGGTGACAACCACCCCACCGAGGACGATGCCGGCAGCCATCAGGTTGAGCGGCAGGCCCTGCCGCCGGAGCGAGTCGAAGAAGCCGGGGCCCACCTGAATCCCGATGGAGTAGACAAAGAGGATCAGTCCGAACTCGCGGGCGAAATCGAGCACCTCCGGGTTGATGCCGAGCCCGAAGTGGCCAAACAGGAGCCCGGTGAAGAGGACGCCGGCAATGCCCAAACCGACGCCGGCTACGCGCAGGTGCCCGAGCGCAAGCCCTGTCGCCGCGACGAGGGCCAGAATCAAGATCGCGTGCGCGATCGACTCGCCCCAGATCAGCTCCGACAACCAAGACATCCTGTCTCTTCTCTCTTCCCTTGCACCACTCAGGCCCCGGCAGGCGTATAGCGATCGAGTACCTTCCCTGTGGCGCGATCCACAAGCAGCAGCAGCGCGCGCTCGGCCGGCACATCCACCGGGATCGCAACGCGCTCCGGACCATGGCGCAAAGTGACTCGGCACGCCGCATCAATCTGCGAAACGAGCGCATAGAGGACGACGCTTTCGAAGCAGAGCGGGATCGCGAGCACGCCACTTGGGTGTGGCTCCACCTCGAACGGGCGCTCGATGCCACTCTCCGCGATGGCGGCCTCATACAGCTCCGCGAGCGGCTCCACATCATCGGCCAGCTCGAGCGGCAAGGGCGAGAAGAGAAGCCGGCCCCGACCATGCTTCAGCGCCATCACCTGGGGCGGATACCCCTCGATCACGGCCTTGTCCACCCACTCCGTCTTCGTCTCGCCAAAGTGGAGACGCACCGGGTCCCCATACAGCGAGAGCACCTCCTCGCGGGCGACCGGCTGCGTTCGCACATGCAGGTCGAACGCCGTTAGCCGGTCCTGCCGCCGCCAATAGCGGTCGCGGTCAAACGGCCCGGTGACGAGCAGGCAGGCACCCGCCTCGACTCGGGAAAGGAGGGTTTCCCAGGCGTCCTGTTGCAGCACCCGCGGGGAGGGAAGGAGCATGAGCTGGGCACTCTCCAACTCCCGCAGGGAGTACTCGCCGATGGCCCGGAGAGGCATGGCGTTGCGGTAGACCAGCGTGCGGATGCACCGCCTGATGGCGAGAGCGGCTTGCTCGGGCGACGAGAGGAGCCGTGAGGAAGGCACGACCATCGCCACGGGGGAGGGGAGTGGTTCCTCCATCCGTTGCCGGTTGCGCTCCAGGAAAGCGGCCATCTCCGCCACCACGTCGAGCGCCGGGGTTGCGGTTCCATCGGCGCGGACCCACCCGGCGAAGTGGCCGGCCTCTCCGAGGCGTCCGGGGGCCCAAGGGTAGTGGAGCACCCCGGCGGATCCGGTGGCCAGGGCCAGCGCCAACATCCGCTCCACGCGGTCTCGCACCGCCTCCTCCGTCGTCCGCAGATCGCCGCCCGGGTTCTCGGTGAGGTGGCCCCCCGCCATGGCTGTCAGGAAGGCGCGCCCGGCTGCCTTTGCCAGAACCGCTTCGCAGAGAAGATCCTCGTCGGTGCGAAGCGTAGGCGTGATCCCGATATCGACCGTGGCGGGTGGTGAGGGAAGCGAGGGAATTGGGCTCGGGGCCTCTGCGGCCGGCCCGACGGCCGTGAGGGCGCTTACGCTGCCGTGGGTGCGGATCGCCTCGCGCATCTCGCGCAGCCAACGCGTCTCTATCTCGCGAGCGAAGAGCCGGTAATCGAGCTCCTTCAGGTCAAGAGAATCGTTACTTTGTGCCCACAGCACCTCTTCCGGCACCGTCAGCCCAAGCGGCTGCTCGGTGGTGAGGCGCCATTGGGCGCGCAGCTCCATGGGGTCGCGCGCCGCGATCCAGCCGCGCCATGCCGCATTCACGCGAGCGTGGCCAAGACGGTCGGCCGTGGCCTCTCCCCAGGTCGGGAGAGGGTAGGGGGTCTCGTCGATCTCCCAGATGATCCCGAGAACGTGACGGTACCGGGCGACAAACGCCGCGAGGATGTCGCGCTCCGCATCAAGGCGGCGGGGATCCACGAGGTCGCCCGCATCATCCGGTGTGTCGCCTTCGGCCTCGAGCGGGGCAAGAATGACGAGAAGGCCATGCGCGCGCGCGGCGGCGACGAACGCATCCACGGCGCGGAGGAGGCTCTCCTCGACGGGGGGGCAGTTCAGGCCCGCCCAGGCCCAGATGGCGCGCAGGTTCGCGCGCACCACCCGGATGCCGGCCTCGCGCATGAGGTGGAGTTCCCGGTCCCAGCGATAGGGATCGCTCGTCAAGCCAGAGGCCACACCCTGCGGAGACGAGTGGACGGCGCCGATCACCGGCCCCGAGAGACCCTCACGGCGCAGATAGTCGCGTCCCAGCGCGAGCGCGGGCTCTCCGGAGGCTTGCCTGGGATCCCAGACGTAGAACCCACTGCGGTGGTGGCGGGCGTCTGCGCGAGCTGCCGCGGGAAGACGCAGTTGGGCAGCATACTCGCGCAGCTCCTTGCTGGTCAGTGACGCCTCGATGACGTGGAGCCCGGGGGCGGGCGCCTGATCAAAGAGAGGCGCGGCACACTCGCTCCACCGGTAAGCGGGTCGGTCGGGAAACCCGATGGGGGGAAGCTCGCACGTCGCACGTTTCCCATCCGGGGCGATGACGGTGACACTCGCCTCCTGGATGCCCGGCACATTGCCGAAGAGAGAGGCGTGTACCTGGAGCCGGGGCACCTCACCAGGATAGTAGCAGGGGAAGGAGGCGCTCACGGCCAGATCAGAGGCCCCCTGGGCCGCATAAAACGCGAGCCGGCGGATCACACCGAGCGAGATAGCGCCATCCAGGGCGGCAAAAACCCAACGCCCGCCGTGGAAGGGCCCGCCGATATGGTCCAGGGCAAAGATGGGAGCGGCGACCGGGCGTCCGGAGGCATCCATGCCATAGAGGAGCGGGCGGAGAAGCCTCGCGGCGCCATCGGAACCGCCAGTGGCACCCGCGCCAACCGGGGAGGGCACCGGCGCGAAGATAGAGCGCGCGTGCACGGGGTCGCGCACGCCGGCCAAGAGCGGCTCTTCGGGAGGGACCTCCAGCGACGCGATGCGTGAGGGGTCCACGACGTGGTAGTGCCGGATGCCGACCGCCCGGTGGTAGGAGCTCTGGCGTGTCTGCCGCTTCCATACGACGTGCTCGCGCGCGCAAGGCACGCAGAAGGGCGCGCCCCCAAGGTTCAACAGGTTGCCGCCCGAGTGCAGGTACACCTGGAGAAGCGGCCATCCAAGGGCCGGAAACGCGGATCCGAAAGGCAGGATGAGGAGGTCAACGCCGGGGAGCCGTTCGAGATCCGTGTATCCCACAACACGCACCTCAAACCCGTCCAACGCCCGCCGGATCCCGTTGAGCGCCAGGGGTGATGTATCCGCGGAGGGGAACCCCTCTTCCCAAAAAACGCCTATCTGAAACATTGGTTCCTTCTAGGTGAGTCGCAGTGCGCGCGATGCCACGCCCCGATCGACCCGGGGAGACCGGGGAAGCCAGGATGATGCGGCCTCGAAGAGACCAGCGGCACGTGGGGCACGCTCAGGCCTACCGCAAGTGTAACACAGCCCCGAGAGAAAGGCAAGGTTCTCTCCACGCCGGCGCCGCTACCACAGATTCCGAAGGCAAAGGAGTTCGCCAGCAGGTGGGGAATCAAAGAGACGGGTATCAAGGAGCAAGGACCGGCGCCTGCGCATCCGGGAGACGGTGAGCAAGCCGCGCGAAATCCCCGGGGCCGGTGGCATCCCCTCGATGATGCCCGCGAGAGATCCCAAGAGGAGGTTGGATTGTGGCCAAGACTTACAACATTGCCGTGATCCCCGGCGACGGCACGGGCCCCGAGGTTGTGGCGGAGGGCCTGAAAGTACTCGATGCCGCGGCACAACGCTTTGGTTTTACCCTGGCGAAAACTACTTTTGACTTTGGCGGCGACCGCTACCTGCGCACGGGGGAGACGCTCCCCGAGGGCGCCGTGGATGACCTGCGTCGCTTCGATGCCATCTACCTGGGGGCAATCGGGCATCCGGACGTGCAGCCGGGCATCCTGGAGAAGGGCATCCTCCTCGCGCTTCGGTTTGCCTTGGACCAGTATATCAACCTGCGTCCGGTCAAGCTCTATCCCAATGTGTACACCCCTCTGAAGGACAAGGGCCCCGAGGATATTGACTTCGTGGTCGTTCGCGAGAATACCGAGGGCCTCTACTGCGGCGCAGGCGGCTTCTTGAAGAAGGGCACGCCCGACGAGGTGGCGATCCAGGAATCGATCAACACGCGCAAGGGTGTCGAGCGCTGCCTTCGCTACGCGTTTGAGTACACCCGCCAGCGCGCCAAGCGGAACACGCTCACCCTGTGCGGGAAGACAAACGTGCTGACGTTCGCGTTTGACCTGTGGGCACGCGCCTTCCACGAGATCGGCGAGCGCGACTATCCCGAGATCAAGCGCGAGTATGCGCACGTGGATGCCACCTGCATGTGGATGGTGAAGAACCCGGAGTGGTTCGACGTGATCGTCACCGACAACATGTTCGGCGACATCATCACCGATCTGGGTGCGATGATCCAGGGCGGCATGGGAATCGCCGCGGGGGGCAACATCAACCCGGAGGGCGTCTCCATGTTCGAGCCGATCGGCGGCTCGGCGCCCAAGTACACGGGGCAGGGGGTGATCAACCCGCTCGCGGCCATTGCCGCCGCGCAGATGATGCTCGAGACGCTCGGCGAGAGGGAAGCCGGGGCGAAGGTGGAGCAGGGGATCGTCAACACCTTGACGAAGCTGAAGAGCCTCTCCGCCGGCAAGATGGGCTATTCCACCTCGCAGGTCGGCGACATGGTCGCCACCCACGTGGCAAGCAGCTAGCCGCCTCGCGATAGAGAGACGTAGAAAGGGCCCGGGAAGTGAGGCTATCTCTCCCGGGCCCTCAATGTTTCTAGAGCGCGATGGTACCGCTAAAAACCTCTTCCGCCGGGCCGGTCATGTAAACGTGGTTGTCGCCCGCCCACTCGATCCGCAGGTCTCCGCCGGGCAGGTGAATGGTCACCTTCCGACCGGTGCGGTGGTTGAGCGCCGCCCCGACCGCAGACGCGCACGCC
>DUUU01000359.1 GCA_012841485.1 Armatimonadota bacterium | reverse complement strand
GGCGACAGCGCGCCAGAGCGCCGAAGCGGCCGCCAGCGCGGGCTTCGACGCCGTCCTCCGCCAGCACACCGAGGCGTGGGAGCGGCTGTGGGCGCGCGACATCGTCATCGAGGGTGACCCTGCCGCGCAGCAGGTGGTGAACGCCCTTCGCTACTACCTCCTGGCGAGCGTGCGCGAGGGGCGCGCCGACAGCGTGCCGCCGATGGGGCTCTCCAGCAGCATCTATCAGGGGCATATCTTCTGGGACGCCGATGTGTGGGTTTTCCCCGCCCTGGTGGCCCAGTATCCGGAACTGGCCCGCTCGGTCGTCGAATACCGCTATCGCACGCTTCCCGCCGCGATGGAGAACGCGCGCAAGCAAGGGTTTCGCGGCGCGGACTACGCCTGGGAGTCGGCGGAGAGTGGCAAGGAGACCGTCTCCGGCGAGTTCTCGAGGGGCCGGCACGTCAACGCCGGCGTCGCCCTGGCGCAATGGCAGTACTACCTCTGGACGGGCGACCGTGACTGGTTGCGCACGCGCGGGCTGCCGGTGCTTCGCGCCACCGCGGACTACTGGGTGAGCCGCGTCTGGTATAACCAGCCGGCGGATCGCTACGAGATTCTGGACGTGATGGGGCCCGACGAGGTCCGCGGCCCCGTGGACAACAACGCCTGGACCAACTCGATGGCCCAGCTCAACCTGGATGCGGCGGCACGAGCGGCCGAGATTGTCGGGGGCCCAGGCGATCCGCGCTGGCGCGCCGTGGCGAAGAAGCTGTGGATCCCGTTCGATGCCACCGAGGGGCGCTACGTCCAGTGCGGGGCGCCGGACCAACGGGGCCACAAGCAGGCGGATTGCGAGCTGCTCCTCTACCCGCGCCGGCTGAGGATGGCCGAGGAAGTGGCCGCGCGCACGTTTGATCACTACAAGGCGAGCGTGAGCCAGTATGGCCCGGCGATGACCACCTCGATCTACGCGACCATCGCGGCGCAGCTCGGGCGCGCGGAGGAGGCGGGGAAGCACTTCAAGGAGTCGTACGAGCCGTTCCTCCTGCCGCCCTACTACCTCTACAGCGAGAAGCGCACCTCGCCGCGCCCGTGCTTTGTCACCGGCGTGGCCGGCACGCTCCAGGCCATCCTCTACGGATTCGCGGGCATGGAACCGACCGAGGAGGGCCTGCGCGCGAAGTTCCTTCTCCCGCCCGGCTGGGAACGCCTCCAGATCACGGGGATCCAGTGGCGCGGCGAGACGCGCGACCTCGACAGCCACTCGCCCGGGCCGTGATCACGCCACAGTAGGGCACAAGGGAACGCTTTGCGCCGGCCGTTACGACCGCGCGGCAGTGGCGAAGGCGCGTACGTTGGCGGCCGGGGTCGCGGGAGGAATATCGCATCCGGTGCTGAGGATCCACCGCGTGCCTGTGACGCTGGCACGCAGCGCCGCCGTGGCCGCCTCAATCGCCTTCGGCGTGCCAAAGCGCAGGAGCGACGCCGGATCGAGGTTGCCGCGCAGGGCGATACGCCCGCCGGCGCGCGCCAGTGCCGCCTCGGGGCTGATCTGATAATCCACGTCCATGAAATCGGCCCCCGTGGAGACGATATCCTCGATGATGGGCGTGGTGTCGCCGCAGATATGGATCCCAACGGCTTGCCACCCGGCTTCCTTCAGCCGTCCGATGAGCGCGCGGTGACGGGGCAGCACCAACCGGCGGTAGAGCGCGGGCGAGATGAAGTTGGGCGAGCAGGTGGCCTCCCCGAGGATGAGGCCATGGGCGCCGCTGGCCAGGAGCTGCTTCCCCAGATGCAGTGCCGTCTCGGCGGTGAAATCGAGGATCGCCTCCACTTCCCTCGGATGGTCTACCGTATCCAACAGAATCTGCTCGATGCCGCGGAGCTGCGCCGCCGCGAGGAGCGGTCCGCGGAGAGTGGCCAGGACGAATCCCTCGTCGCCCAGGGAGGACACGACGCGCGCCACCGCCTCGAAGAAGAGCGGCATGCGGCCTCCTTGAGAGGGATCGATGGCGCGCAGGGCATCCAGTCGGCGCAGGTCGGCGAGGAGATACTCGCGCAGGATCGGCGGCCCATCGGCGGGCTGCTCCACGCGCGCGCCGAACGCCTCCGCCTCGGCGGTCACGCCAGAGGAGAGCTGCACCCCATCGAATCCGAACTCCCGACAACCCTCGACCATCACCCGGGCCATCGTCTCGGCGGAGCTGAAGAAGTCACCGAGGGACACGCCAAGTATCGTGGCAAACCCCGTGTGCAGGATGGGGAGCACCGGGAGCCGATCCACGCTCTGCCCTGCGAGGATGCGGGCCACGCGTTCTCTGCCGGTCATTCATCCTTCCTTTTCAGACAGGGTGAAAAGCGCCCGCCGGCGCAACGCCGGCGG